>CAVBNJ010000351.1:0-3067 GCA_963596755.1 bacterium | reverse complement strand
GCCTCTCTTCTTCCATCCCTGTCTCACTTTTCCGATGCTTTTCTTTACTATATAGAAAAAAGGACCGGAAAGTTCCGATCCTTTTTCTGTAATTTCTGTTACGGATTGCACCGTCCGCACGGCTCATAGCCTTCTGCGATCAGGTCCTCTCTCGGTCCCTGATACGTCGCCTTGTTTTCATCCTTAATCGAGCTGACGCTGGAGCACGACGGCAGGTGGAATTTCATGCTCGATGTGTTCATGACGTATTCCTGTTGATCCGTCATCGTTCCGCTGCTCTCGCTCAACGTACTGTCGCCTGTTGCATAATTAATCGAGACGCCAGGCTGATTGTTGTACGCAAAGATATGGAACGAGATGCCCTCTCCGTCATCCTCCATCGAGAGTGCCTCCATCTCCACGCCGTCCGCCACGAGGTTGTCCCCGGTGAAAATCGGGGTAACACGGTACAGCACATGGTTTCCAGTCTCTTTTACGTAGTCGGCAACCATGTTTTCGAACGGCAGCATGCCCTCAACATTCAGGTAACGCGTCCCAGTAATCAGGTTTTTCTCGTTTGCATTCTCTCCGGTCAGCTGATATCCGATCAGGTGGCAGCGGTTGTATAGATACTTTCCTTCTACCTGGTCATATTTGACGGTATGCCAGCCCGTCGGTTTCACCTGGCCGATCGCCCCGCGTTTTTCCGTCGGCATCAGATCCTGTCCAATGTTCGCTTCTGCCACGCCGCACCGTCCCAGGCTGTCCAGATCACTGTAATGCTCGTACGATTCGGTCGTCTTCTCCTCGTCCGTAAAATCCGGCTGATTGTCGTTGATGACAACGTATGGTTCCCCGGAAAATTCCGGGACATCAAGAACCGAAACGGCCGTCGGTGCCTGCCCGGTAATCTGGGATTCCGTCATCGTATAAGCAGCCGTAACCTCCGAACCGGAATCCGCGCTCTCTGTCGAGATCAGATCCTGTGCCTCGCAGCCGGTCAGCGCCAGAACAAGAAGCGCTGCCAGCAGCAGAAGCTGTTTTCTTATTTTTTTCATTTTTCATATACCTCTTTCGTTATTTTCTCATGGGAATATCCTGCAAACTCTTCTTCGGACACCTTGTTCCACTTGGAGAGCTCCAGATCGAATTTCCGGTCCGACGGATAATGCCGGTTCCACCAGAACACGATAATTTTCTCTATCTTCTCTTCCACCGCCTGCAGTCCCGTATTTTCCACAAAGCAATATTCTCCTTCGCCTGCCTGCTCCAGAAAGTCTGCTGCCGCCCGAAGCGCTGCCTTCCCGCTTTCCTTCTGCTCCGCAAACAGCTTCTCCGATGCCGGATCCATCCAGAGCGTTTTTCCCTCACACAGCTCACAGATTTTCTCCGTCACCACGCGGTCGCGCGAGACGCGTCTTCCGCCGAACTGCATTCCTTTTCGTTCTTCCAGACATACGATTGCTATCATCTTTCATCCTCCCTTCTTACGTGTGCATATCTGAACACCTGACTGCCGTAGATGATCAAATAGCCAAGTCCTTCTCTTGCCCCGATAAATTCTCCGATAACGACGCCGACGAGGCACAGGCCGATGTTGACCTTCCACACGGCGAGCAGCCCCGGAAACGACCACGGCAGCACGACGCGGAACAGCATATCCTTCTTCGTTCCGCCGAGCGTCGCGATCAGGCGCAGCATATCCGGCTCCACGCTCTGAAAGCTGCTGTAAATGCTGATCACCGAGCCGAAGATCGCAACAGAAATACCGGCCGTAATGATCGTCTTTACGTTTGCACCCATCCATACAATCAGAAGCGGGGCGAGCGCCGATTTCGGCAGACTGTTCAACACCACCAGATACGGCTCTATCACCGCCGAGAAGCGCGGGAAGAGCCACAAAAGGATGGCAAATGCCATCCCAAGCACTGAGACCAGCAGAAAGCTGATTCCCGTCTCGTAGACGGTGATCCAGATGTGGCGGAGTAAGTTCTGCTCCGTAAGAAGCGTCACAAAGGTCCTCGCCACCCGGACTGGGCTGGAAAAGATAAACGGATCGATCCATCTGCGATCCGCTGCCACTTCCCATAATACCAGAAAACCGATAAGAAGCAAAGCCCGAAACAGCCGCACCTGCTCCCGTTCTCTTTTTTTCTGCCGAAGATACGCCCTCTGGAAGCTGCTCCCCGGCTTTTTTACCTGCTCACGCATCTCCATTCAGCTCCTTCCAGATCGCATTAAAATACGTCTTAAATTCCGGCGCACTGCGCGCTTTCATCGGTGTGCGCTCCTCCATCGCAAATTCAATTGGAATTTCTTTTTTCACATACGTCGGTCGTGCCGCAAGGACGATCACGCGGTCTGCCATACTGATCGCCTCCGAGATGTCATGCGTCACAAGAACTGCTGTCTTCCCCTCTTTTTTGATGATCTTTCCAATATCGTCACAGACATTCAGCCGTGTCTGATAATCGAGGGCGGAAAACGGCTCGTCAAGCAGCAGAAGATCCGGTTCCATTGCGAGCGTGCGGATCAGCGCCGCCCTCTGCCGCATGCCGCCGGAAAGCTGGGACGGACGGGCATTCGAAAATGATTTCAGACCGTACATTTCCATCATCTCCCCGACTTTTTCTTTCCGCTCGGGTGTCAGGGTATGCGATATTTCAAGTCCCAGCAGAACATTGCTGTAGATGGTACGCCATTCAAACAGATGATCTCGCTGCAGCATGTAGCCGATGTGGAGATCTGCCTCCGTGATCGGCCGGCCGCGGCTTAAGAGGGTTCCCGCTTCCGGCTTTAAAAGACCGGAAATCAGGTTCAGAATCGTACTCTTTCCGCACCCGCTCGGACCGACGAGCGCGACAAATTCGCCCGGCTTTACGCAAAACGTCAGATCGCGCAGCGCCGGTGTTTCTCCCTCCATCGTGTGATAGGACAGCGATATATGCTCCAATGACAGGATTTGATCGTCCATTTTTTCATCCTCCTCTATCTATAAGATATCATATGCAGGTTGCATCCTTCCCGTCTTGCGGCTATAATAGAAAGGATTGAAAGACTCCAGGAGGTTTGAAAATACGTTATGGCA
>CAVBNJ010000350.1:0-3072 GCA_963596755.1 bacterium | reverse complement strand
GCTAAAATTTTCTTCTGTTTCATATTGATATGAATCCTCCTCGTAGTTTAAAAATAGGACCGTGGTTAGAGTTTTCTAACTACGGTCCTATTTTAAAAGACGAAAGTATAAATTACAATTACTGAACAGGCTTTTTTCTATCCATTCAGACTTTCCTGCGGTATAAAGTTGGAGGAACCCCGTATTCGGCGCAGAATGCGGAGGTAAATTTATTTGGATTCAGGTAGCCGATCTGGGATGCAATCTCTCCGACGGTAAGCTCTCCTTCCCGCAGCAGCCGCTCCGCCACCTGCAGACGGTATCGTTTCATATAAGCATAAATCGAATCCCCGTAAACTCCCTTAAAACACTTTTTCATCACGGTCGGTGACAGCTCAAAGCGTTCCGAAAGCTCCTCGATCGTATAATGCTCGTCGTAATGTTCCACCAGAAAACTGTGGATCCGCTTCACGCCTTCGATCTGTGCTTCCGAGTAATGCGTCCGCTGCGGCCGGTCCTCCGAAAGATTTAATTCCGTCAGAACCAGCAAAAGTTCCAGCACCTTGACGCGGATGTAGCCGTACCGGATTTTTTCGGGAACGGTATACAGCTCCGAAAAGATGTGTTCAATCGATGCATTGGCACGGATCATCGTAAAATCACGCATTCCGGCGAGAGTTCGAATCCGCTCAAGATCGACGGACAGAAGCTGCAGAATCTTTTTCATCTCCCCGGTGATGCCGTCGAAATCGATCGTGACCGTGATTCCATGGTAATGCGCGGTCGGAAATTCCGACTGATGCGCGTGTTCCTGCAGCGAACAGAACGAAAGATCCCCAGCGGCCATATAGCAATACTGATGCTCGCCGAACAGGCACTCACTGCGGCCCTCTTTGCAGTAATTGATCTCCATCACGCCGCCGGCCGGCTCCTGGTTTTTGTTGCAGTATTCCAGATGCATATCGTTGTAAACCAGTTCGATGCCGGGGAAGACGTGGTACAGGGTAATCACCCCTTCGCCGCTCTCATTTTTCAGCAGAAACGTGGTGCATTCGTCGTCTTCCTCACTCCGATTCTGCACGGAGCTGCCATACAGATCAATACTGTTGAATCCTTTTTCCGGTGCCGTCCCCTCCAGAATATTTTTTGCAAGCTCATACGGATTTTTCATACACAGTTCTCCTGTTTTCTCTTTCTTCTATCCAAACGGTACCATAGGTTCTTTCCTGCGTCAAGAAACATTTCTATAAAACCAAAAGGAGACGTGCTCCGGTTTTTCTCCGGCTGCACGCCTCCTCATCTTTGTCTATTTATCTTTTCGAAATCAGCAGAGTGCTTTTCCAAGTGCAACGCATGCTGCCTCAGCTTCGTCATCCGGAGCGTCTGCGCAGATTACGCTGTCGCATGCCAGGTCAGCGCCGTCGTTTTTGCAGGTCTCTTCCCAGGTACGCATCCACTCGCCGTCTCCCCATCCATAGGATCCGAACAGAGCGATTTTTTTGCCGGAAAGTTTCGGCTCACATGCGGAGAACATTGGCTCGAACTCGGTGTCTTCCAGTTCTTCTGCGCCCATAGCCGGGCATCCGAATGCGATTGCATCGTATGCGTCTACATCATCAGCGGAGAAATCTGCGGAAGTCAGAACAGCTACTTCTGCGCCTGCCTCTTTTGCTCCCTCTGCTACTTTCTGTGCCATCATTTCTGTGTTGCCGGTTCCACTCCAATAAACTACTGCTACTTTGCTCATTTTTTAAATCCTTCTTTCTTTATTTTCTGATTCTCCGGGAACTTATGTTCCCAATGGCACTGCCGCTTTTGTGTCGGGCAGATACCTTATGTTAAACAGCTACGGTGAGCTGTAAAACGCTTCTTCCCTGCTTCCAGAGCCGCAGGTATACGTTTCTGCATTTCTGGTAGCGCTGAAATGTTTTCTGTGCTTCACACTCGTTGCAATAGACCTTCCAGCATCCCTTGCATTTGTAATTGTGACCTTTGTTTTCGATAAAGCCGATCACATCGCCGAGCGGATAATCGAGAAATACGCCGATCTCATGCGGAAATCCTTCTTTGCACTCTGCTACACGGTCTTTCAGCCGGTTCAGTGCATAAGCAACGTCTGTGCTTTCATATCCATAGGATTTTAAGAACGCTGCATTCTCCGGATTTTCCAGTTCCTTCTGGAGAAGTCCCTCGCGGTACACATAAACCAGTGCTCTCGTCTCATGCTCTCTTAACACAAAGATGCGGATGCCTTTCGGTTCCAGACAGGCACTCCAGTACGAAATCTGATCTTCCAGTTCTTCTTTTGATGAAAATGTCATATTACATAAGTTTGCGGCTTTGATGGAAGCCAGCGTTGCCGAACAGTGTTCGATCAGAAATCTCTCTATCATGCCCTTTTACGTCTCCTTCTTACATTGCTGCTGCGCAGTGCTCATCTAATACCGAGCGAAGTGCGGTTGCGCTGCTAGTATGGATTCTTGCGATCGGAATATTGTTTTTCTTTGCTTCCTGGGAAGCAGTGATCACCATTTTGTGGGATACGGTGTTGGTAAAGAGGATCATCAGATCCGGATTCCCGATTTTTTTCTTTACAGAGCCATGCTCCTTCGGAAATACTTTTGCTTTACAGCCATAGTCTTTACAAATATCTGTATACTGACACACCATTCTTTCATTTCCACCGATAATTACGACACTCATCTCATTTACCTGCCTTTCTGTTGTAGTTATATTATGCTACTTGAGATTAGTTTATTCTAACTCATGTGATTTAAGAAAGAATCCCCACGCCGGGATCCTGTAACGTTTGTAGTTTCATCTGTTTTACTTTGGTTAGTCTTAGCTAACTGTTGAATATATCATACCGTTTTTGTCGGATTTTGTCAAGGCTATCCTGCAAATTTTTCCAGCTCTTATTGAGAAAATTGTATCATTTTCTCTGTCGCGTTACTGTGATATTACAAAAAAACCGCCGGAATCCTTTTTACAGATTCCAGCGGTTCTCCATTTTTCTGTTCTTTTTTATACCGGCTCGTCCAGCAGGTTGCCCATGCTCTTTAAGCCAATGTAAAGGGTTGATGTATTGTGAAG
>CAVBNJ010000349.1:0-3100 GCA_963596755.1 bacterium | reverse complement strand
CAGTAGGACTCATACTTCGGAACGTCGTATTTGATCCGCGCAGCTTCAAACCACTCCCTTTCTGATGCATCTACTTTATTCTGCACTACGGTAGTCATCGTACCGGAAGAAAGATACATTCCCACAAAGAAAGAAGCAAAGGTACTGCCGGCAGCGATTGCCGTCATCGCCTTTTTCTTATTGATCACGGAGAATAACCGTACCGCCGGCACCATGTTCAGATAAAGAATCGCGATCAAAATCGTTTTCGTGTATCTTTCAATCGAAGCCAGACTCGTAGCTTCCCATCCCGGCATGGAAAAAAGATACATGGCCAGCATTCCCAGCTGATACGTCCCATAAAGAATCAGTGAAAATTTTGCCGTCTTCAGGAAGATTTTTCTGAGTTTTCTTTTTTTGGTGATCACAATGAACGCTCCGATCAGGGCGCTGATTCCTACAGTAATCCAGACTTCTTTGTATGTAACCACAAATTTAAACAGGGAAAAACAGATCTGCCGGATATCTTCCGCCGTCTTGTCGCCGAATACCGTCTTGTAGTTTTCTACGGTCATCGCATGCTTCGATGTCGCCGCCGATGCAAATACATACTTGCAGTGCTTCTGCCAGAGCATTAACGAGAGAAACGGCAGTGCGATACTGATGATGCCGTGCAGATACTCTTTCTTTTCCCGGATAAAAAGAATCAGCTGGATGACGATGAACGCCACGAAAAAGATTCCTGAGTTTTTGATCTGGACCAGCTGGATCATATAGAAAGCGGAAAAATAAAAGGACAGCTTTCCCTCTTCGCGGCAGTGCAGATACGTAAACAGCAGACCGCAGACGCCTGTCAGCGGCAGAAGTGTATCCACCAGAAGGTCGGTGACTCTTATGTTGTCCAGAAGGACATAGTTGACAAAGGCAATCAGGACGACAGAAACGGCAGCCTGGTTCTTTCTCACAAATGCATATAAAGGCAGCATCGCCGCCAGCATCATATAGCTCTGCGCCAGCATCTGTATGGATTCGCTCGTGCTGATCATTTTTGCAAAGTAATAAATATACGTTGCGCTTCCAAGCGGGTATTCCTGAAATGAAATCAGGGTATCTTCAAAGTTGGGGTATCGGTCCATCTCGAGGATCCGCTTTACAACCAGTGCCCAGTGAGAGAAATTATCGTAATGCGAAAACAGCCTGCCTTTCAGGTATACTGCCAGGATCAGCAGCAAAAAGAGCATCACACCATAGCCCACGTTTGCATAAGTCTTAAAAAAAGAAAGATTCCTCTCCTGATACAAACGGTAAAGAATTCCGGCAAAGCCAAGCAGATACAGGCCCGTTGCAGCTTCCGGCAGCAGATTCCATAACCCTGCCAGAAAAAGAACAGTTACCTGAACTGCAATCGTCAGGCTTGGCAAAAAATAAAGATTGACTTTATCCTGGCTGATTTTTCGCAGCCATTCAAAAGAACCAAGCGTTGAGATTCCAAACAGGAACAATCTCAAGAAAACCATTTTTCTTCCTCCCTCAATTTCGGATCGTATTTACTTTCTGTAGTATAACGAAAAAAGATTTTTCTGTCAAAATTTTTATCCCCGCACAGAAAAAGCCCAGACACGTTTTTGTGCCTGAGCTTTTGCGTTCTTCTTTACAGAACCCCATGCGGAGCAATGCCGATCGCAAACTCGACTGCGATGGCAACAATGACAACCAGCAGGGAGATGATGAATCCGTGCAGCATCGGCTTCGCACCGGAGCGGCAGAGGGATTTGAAATCCGTGTTCAGACCGATGGCTGCCAGAGCGGCTACCATCAGGAATTTGCTGATCGTTTTTAATACGGCTGCTGCGCCTGCCGGGATAAGACCTAAGGAGGTCAGTGCGGACATGGCGAGGAAGCCTAAGATGAACCATGGGAAGATGGATTTGATGCTTACCTTTACGGCAGTTCCTTCTGCTGCCTGCGCTTTTCGTTTCAGATGCACGTTGATGGCGGCGAATGCAAGGACTGCAGGGATGATGGCGAGAGTTCTCGTCAGTTTTACCATCGTCGCGAAATCACCGGCGGCCTCGCTGAACGCATAGCCGGTGGCAACAACGCTTGAAGTATCGTTGACCGCGGTTCCGGCCCAGAGACCAAAAGCGGCATCTGAAAGCCCCATCCAGTGGCCGAGGATCGGGAACACAACGATCATGATCGTGTCAAATAAAAACGTTGCGGACAGGCCGTAGGCGATATCCATATCGGTCGCCTCGATGACCGGCGCGATCGCTGCAATCGCAGAACCGCCGCAGATACCGGTACCCGCGTTGATCAGGCTGCTCGTTTTCCAGTTCAGTCCGAGCGCTTTTCCGATCAGCGCGCCGAGGCCGAAGCACGTTGCCAGGGTGAATACCATAACCGTGAGGGAAAATCTTCCGACCGTCAGTACCGTGCGGATATTCAGGCTCGCGCCAAGCAGAATGATCGCAAATTTCAGGATTTTCTTCGATGTAAATTTAATTCCCGGTGCCGTCACACTGTTCGGCTTGTAAAAGGCATTCACAATCATACCAATAAACATGGCAATGACCGACGCCCCGATAAAGTGCAGCCCGGCACTCTCCTCCAGGCTCTCCAGGAACTTCGCCGCAGCCGCAATCACCAGCGCAAGTGCCGCCCCGGGAATCAGTTTCTTTGCATTTTTCATAATAACCATTTCCTCCAGATGTATCGTTTCTTTTTCTTTCTCTCCCCAAAACATTCCGTATTTTTCATCACGTCTGATGCTGCCACTTTCCGCTCTTATACCGGATGGCAAAGAAGATTGCGCGGACAACCCAGTCCATCGTCATGGCGACCCAGACACCGAAGACGCCGAATCCCATGCGCAGGCCGAGCACGTAGCTCATGCCGATACGGCAGATCCACATGGAAAGGATCGACAGGATCATACAGAATGCCACGTCGTTGGATGCGCGGAGCACATTCGGCAGTGTGAAGGCGATCGGCCAGATTACCATACAGCAGAGGCCATGGTAGACAATGATTTTCTCCGTCATGGCAGTTGCTTCCGCCGAGAGGCTGTACACATGCAGGACTGCCGGGAGCGCCGCGATGACGCCAAGGCAGCTGACGA
>CAVBNJ010000348.1:0-3103 GCA_963596755.1 bacterium | reverse complement strand
GTATGTGATTCTGCCGGGAGATCCCAAGAGATGTAAAAAAATTGCAGCGTACTTTGAGAACCCGGTGCTCGTCGCAGACAGCCGGGAATTTGTGACTTATACGGGTACACTGGACGGCGTAAAGGTGTCGGTTACTTCAACAGGTATCGGCGGACCGTCGGCGTCGATCGCGATGGAAGAGCTGATCCAGTGCGGCGCCGATACATTTATCCGCGTCGGAACGTGCGGCGGCATGGCACTGGATGTACAGGGCGGCGATATCGTTGTGGCAACGGGAGCGATCCGTGCGGAGGGAACGTCGAAGGAATACGCACCGATCGAGTTCCCGGCAGTCGCAGATCTTACCGTGACGAATGCACTGGTACAGGCGGCAAAGAATCTCGGAAGAACGTACCACGCGGGCGTGGTACAGTGCAAGGATTCGTTCTACGGACAGCACGACCCGGAGCAGATGCCGGTCGGCGATGAACTGATCAAAAAATGGGATGCGTGGATGAAACTTGGATGCAAGGCATCGGAGATGGAATCGGCGGCACTCTTTATCGTGGCAAGCGCACGCGGCGTCCGCGCCGGATCGGATTTTCTCGTGATGGGAAATCAGGAGCGTGTAAAACGAGGCATGGAGAATCACATTACGCACGATACGGAAGGCGCCATCCAGGTAGCAATCGAGGCGCTGCGGATTCTGATCCGGGAAGACCAGAAATAATTGGGAAAAGAGGGGATTTTTTTGAAAACAGAAATCAGTGAAAGCATCAAAAAAGAGCTGGTGGAGAAAGCACTGGCGGCAAGAAAGTTTGCCTATGTACCATATTCAAAATTCCGCGTGGGAGCGGCGGTTCTGGCAAAGAACGGAACCATTTACACAGGATGTAATATTGAAAATGCGGCTTATACGCCGACAAGCTGTGCGGAGCGTACCGCCGTATTTAAAGCTGTTTCAGAAGGAGTGACAGAATTCGACGCGATTGCCGTCTGCGGCGGCCCAGGCGCAGCAGAGCCGAAAGACTTCTGTACACCGTGCGGTGTCTGCCGTCAGGTGCTGCGGGAATTTGTTGATCCGAACGAATTTCTCGTCCTTCTCTGCAAGGGCGATGGTTCCTGGAAAGAGATGACACTCGAGGAGCTGCTGCCGATGGGATTCGGAAAAGAGAATTTATAAACAGAAGCCGGACAGAAAAAATCCAGGGCAGACACGGAACGTACCGTATGCCCTGGATTTTTTATACGTAAGATATAAAAATGATGTTAGGGTCAAAAGGTCTTTTGCCCCTAACTTGATATCCACGAATTGCTCCGCTGCAAAGCAGCTCCCGCAATTCTCGAACATTCGGAATCCGCTGATTTACTACGTAAATCGCTACTTCCTCATGTTCGGCGGGTCCCAAGTTCAAAAGCCTTATCATGCAAGCATGAACGGCTTTTTGAACTTTTGACCCTGATATCTAAAAATTATTTACTGAAATTTCGGTTCGCAGGTCAGATCGCATCCCAGGCGCTGGAACATTTTGCGGTCCACGTCGGAGAGCATGACGCTGGAGTGTACCTGGCAGCCTTTTAACTGCGGCAGGCAGGAGAGTGCTTTCTGTGCATCTTCACTCTGCGCAGCCGTTGCGGACAGGGCGATCAGAACCTCGTCGGTGTGAAGACGCGGGTTTTTGCTTCCGAGATACTGTGTCTTCAGTGTCTGGATCGGAGCGATCGATTCCGGTGAGAGAACGTGGACATCGTGGTCAATGCCGGAGAGCTCTTTTAACGCATTCAGCAGAAGTGCTGCGCTCGATCCGAGCAGGTCTCCGGTCTTTCCGGTGATGACGCGTCCGTCCGGAAGTTCCATGGCAGCAGCCGGTGCGCCGGTCGCCTCGGCACGGACGAGAGCCGGGGAAACGGTGGTGCGGTCTGCGGCAACGATGTTTTCCTGCTTCATCAGAAGCTCGATCTTGTAAGCCTCTGTCTCGGAACGGGAACCGTCAGCGATGCCGTCGACAGCGGTGTAGTAGCGGCGGATGATCTCCTGACGGGAAGCTTCGCGGCACGCCTCATCATCAACGATGCAGTTTCCTGCCATGTTGACACCCATGTCAGTCGGGGATTTGTACGGGCTCTCGCCGAAGATCTGCTGGAATATGGCACGCAGAACCGGGAAAATCTCAACATCACGGTTGTAGTTGACGGTTGTCACGCCGTATGCCTCGAGGTGGAACGGGTCGATCATGTTGACGTCGTTCAGATCGGCGGTAGCTGCCTCGTAAGCCAGGTTGACCGGGTGCTTCAGCGGCAGATTCCAGATCGGGAAGGTCTCGTATTTGGCATAACCGGCGTGAACACCGCGTTTGTGCTCATGGTAAAGCTGGGAAAGGCAGGTAGCCATCTTTCCGCTTCCCGGTCCCGGTGCGGTAACGACAACGAGCGGGCGGGTTGTCTCGATATACTCGTTCTTTCCGTATCCCTCGTCGCTTACGATCAGCGGCACATTGTGCGGGTAGCCCGGAATCGTGTAGTGAATGTAAACCGGGATGCCGAGCTTCTGCAGTCTCTTTTTGAAGGCATCTGCGCTGTGCTGGCCGGAATACTGGGTGATGACAACGCTTCCGACGTAGAGGCCGCGTCCGCGGAATTCATCGATCAGGCGGAGCACATCGCTGTCGTAGGTGATGCCGAGGTCACCGCGGATTTTGTTCTTTTCGATATCCGCTGCGGAAATTGCCATTACGATCTCAGCCTGGTCGGAGAGCTGCATCAGCATGCGCAGTTTTGCATCCGGAGCAAAGCCCGGAAGAACGCGGGATGCGTGGAAATCGTCGAACAGCTTTCCGCCGAATTCCAGATACAGTTTGTTGTCAAACTGGTTGATGCGGTCGCGGATATGCTCGGACTGCATTTTCAGGTACTTCTCATTGTCAAATCCAATCTTCATGGTATTTTTCTCCCTTTTATCCATGGTGTCTGTTTGAGACTTGTTCAAAAACAACTGATCTTATTTTACTATAGGGAAAAGTCATGCGCAAGAAAAAGTTATTGTATGAACTTTAGAAAATTAAGGAAAAAAGAGGGTGAAAATAAAAAAAGCTCCTAAAAAGGAGAGAGGCCGGGACCTTTTGAG
>CAVBNJ010000347.1:0-3114 GCA_963596755.1 bacterium | reverse complement strand
TATTTTCTTAAATATGCGTGTGGACGGCCACAAATTCTGCAACGGTTGTATTCTCTTGTAGAGAATTTAGCTTTGCGCTGCTGTTTGATTTTCATTGCTGTTTTAGCCATGAATCAATTCCTCCTATTACTTTGCGAATGGCATGTTGAATAATGTCAGTAATTCACGAGCTTCTTCATCTGTGTTAGCAGTGGTAACGAAGATAATGTCCATACCTCTGACTTTATCAACTTTATCATACTCGATCTCCGGGAAAATCAGCTGCTCTTTGATACCAAGAGCATAGTTTCCTCTGCCATCGAAAGCGTTCGGATTTACGCCGCGGAAGTCACGTACACGAGGCAGTGCCAGGTTGATCAGGCGGTCTGCGAACTCGTACATTTTCTCGCCGCGAAGGGTAACTTTGCATCCGATCGGCATACCCTCACGGATTTTGAAGTTTGCTACGGAATTTTTCGCTTTGGTGGTAACTGCTTTCTGTCCGGTGATAGCTTCCATATCACTGATTGCAGCGTCCAGAAGTTTAGCGTTCTCCTTAGCTTCACCAACACCCATGTTGATTACGATTTTGGAGAGCTTCGGCACTTCCATCACGTTTTTGTATCCAAATTTTTTGGTCATTGCATCAACGATCTGCTCGTTGTAAAGATCTTTCAGTCTACTCACGGTTTTGCCTCCTCTCTTCCTTAATCAATTACTGCGCCGTTCAGCTCTTTTGCTTTTGCAACGCGGGTTCTAACAGCTTTTGTTTTGCCGTTTTTCTCAACCATCTCAACTTTGATTCCAACGCGGGTCGGAACTCCTTTTACAACCAGCATTACGTTGGATGCATCGATAGGAGCTTCTTTGTTAACGATTCCGCCCTGCTGATTGCTCATAGACGGTTTCTCATGCTTTGTAATCATGTTTACGCCTTCAACAACAACGCGGTTGTTCTTTACGTCAACGCTGACTACTTTGCCGGTTTTGTCTTTATCTTTGCCGGCGATTACCTTTACGGTATCGCCTTTTTTAATCTTCATTGACATAGCTGTCCTCCTATAATACTTCCGGAGCTAAGGAAACAATCTTCATGAACTGTTTCTCACGAAGCTCTCTGGCTACTGGTCCAAAAATACGGGTTCCTTTTGGAGTTTTGTCATCTTTGATAATAACTGCTGCGTTCTCATCAAATTTGATGTAAGAACCGTCTTTACGGCGAGCGCCTTTTACGCTTCTTACAACAACAGCTTTTACTACGTCACCTTTTTTAACAACGCCGCCTGGTGTTGCATCTTTGACCGAAGCAACGATCACATCACCAATGTTGGCATATCTTCTTGTAGAACCGCCCATAACACGAATGCATAAGATTTCTTTTGCACCGGTGTTGTCAGCGACTTTCAGTCTAGTTTCCTGCTGAATCATGCTGGTATTCCTCCTTTAGCATTCTGATCTCTTATTTATTTCGCTTTCTCAACGATCTCCACAAGTCTCCATCTCTTATCTTTGGATAAAGGTCTTGTTTCCATAACTCGTACGGTATCACCTACATGGCACTCGTTGTTTGCATCGTGTGCTTTCAGCTTGTATGTGCTTTTTACAATTTTCTTGTACAGAGGATGTTTTACATGGTCTTCGATGGCAACCACGATAGTCTTATCCATCTTATCGCTGACAACTTTGCCCACGCGAGTTTTTCTAAGATTTCTTTCTTCCACGATATTTTCCTCCTAATTACTCAGCTGCGTTTGCCTTCTGGGCAATAACAGTCTGGATTCTTGCAATATTTTTGCGAACCTCTTTGATTCGGCTGGTATTGTCAAGCTGGTTGGTTGCGTTCTGGAATCTTAAATTGAAGAGTTCCTTTTTAGCAGCTACTAATTCGTCATTCAGCTCAGCTGCGCTCTTTGTATTTAAATCTTTTACAAATTCGTTAGTTTTCACTGTTATCACCGCCTTCTAAGTCTGCACGAGAAACTACTTTGCATTTACATGGTAACTTATGCATGGCAAGACGTAATGCCTCGCGGGCTGTTTCTTCCGGAACACCTGCGATTTCGAACATTACACGGCCTGGTTTTACTACTGCTACCCAGTACTCCAGAGAACCTTTTCCGGAACCCATTCGGGTTTCAGCCGGCTGTGCGGTTACTGGTTTGTCCGGGAAAATTTTGATCCAAACTTTACCACCACGTTTGATGTAACGTGTCATGGCGATACGGGCTGCCTCGATCTGGTTGGATTTGATCCAGCATGGCTCAAGGGCTACGAGACCAAATTCACCGTAGTTAATTTTGTTTCCTCTGAGGGCTTTACCCTTCATGGAACCACGGAACTGTTTACGACGTTTAACTCTCTTCGGCATTAACATAATTAATTCTCGCTCCCTTCCTTTTTAGTTCTGGTTGGAAGTACTTCGCCATTGTAGATCCATGCTTTTACGCCAACTTTACCGTAAGTGGTATCTGCTTCAGCGAATCCATAATCGATATCGGCACGCAGGGTCTGCAGCGGAATAGTTCCCTCGCTGTAGAACTCGGTACGAGCCATATCAGCTCCACCAAGACGTCCGGATACAGATGTTTTGATTCCCTTAGCGCCAGCTCTCATCGTACGCTGCATGGTAGATTTCATAGCACGACGGAAGGAAATACGGTTCTCCAGCTGTAATGCAATGTTCTCAGCAACAAGCTGTGCATCGCGGTCCGGTCTTTTTACTTCTTTGATATCTACGATAAGCTTTTTGTCAGTCAGTTTCTGAACTTCAGCTTTTACTTTCTCGATCTCTGCTCCGCCTTTACCGATAACAACGCCCGGTTTTGCGGTGTAGATGATAACTTTTACTCTGTCAGATGCTCTTTCGATTTCGATCTTGGAAACACCTGCGCTGTACAGTTTCTTCTTCAGGTATGTGCGGATGTTGTAGTCCTCTACGAGGTTATCTGCGAAATCACCCTCGGCATACCATTTGGAATCCCAGTCTTTAATAACACCGACTCTCAAGCCGTGTGGATTAACTTTCTGTCCCATGACATGTCCTCCTTATTTCTCGTCTAACACAATCGTGATGTGGCTGTTTCTCTTCAGGATTCTGTAAGCTCTGCCCTGTGCTCTCGGATGAATTCTCTTCAT
>CAVBNJ010000346.1:0-3123 GCA_963596755.1 bacterium | reverse complement strand
TAACAGTACCACGAAAGTACATACGAAAGCGCGAGCACAACCGCGTCAATCAGAACGTGCATCCGGTCAAAATATTTCTGATTATCGTTGATCAAATTTTTTCACCTTATCTGTTTTTTTCGGGTTCCAAAAATTCCCTATCCTTAACTATACAATAAGTTGCAAAAAAGGGCAATAAAATATTTATGATGAAATTCTTATTTTTGTAATTTTTTTAACTTTTTTGTAATCTTTTGCCTTCTGTATTTATGCACGGTCCAGAAATCTGCGGAAGACGTTGATGAAAAGCTCCCATTCGATCACCAGATACGTGCCGAGACGTTTCCATTGAAAACGAATCTTTTTCGCTCTGTTTTCCGGCTTGCGGCAGATGGAAAAACCGTTCTTGATGCCTGCCATATACTCTTTTCCGAATCCCTTCGATGCGAAAAAGACCAGTTTTGCCGCAAATCCGAGGATAAAGGCCGGCAGATTAAAGAGAATCTGCAGAACCGGCATGTTTTTATAAATCAGATAAATATTATTCCGGGAGGAATAACGGATCTTGAAGAGGTTATAACGGGAACCGCTCGTTCCGCTTCCGACGTGGTATACCTTCGCTGACGGCTCATACCAGTTTTCATAGCCGAAAAGCCGTGCACGGTAACCGATATCGGTATCCTCAAGGTAGGCAAAATGCTCCTCGTCAAAGAGTCCCGTCTTTTCCAGAAACTCCCGGCGGTAGATTGCTGCACCGGCGCAGGCGGCAAAAATGCGGTCCGCTTCTTCGAACTCGCTGACCGGTTTTCCTTTTCCTCTCGCGAATGCCCAGCCCAGCATATTATAGTAATTTCCCGCATCGTCGATTTTATCACGCTCCTGGTAGGAAATCAGTTTTGCACTGCAGGCAAACGCATTTTTCCGCTTGCAGATTCCCTCGTACAGGCGCTCGACAAAGTCCGGAAACACCTCAGTGTCGTTGTTTAACAGAATCACATACGGCTCTTTTGACTGGCGGATGCCTTCGTTGACCGCGCGGCTGAAACCGTAATTGTCGTCAAGCTGAATAATTTTTGTCTCCGGGTAATGCTCCCGAAGGAACGCACAGCTCTCATCCTGTGAGCCATTATCTACGAAATACGTGGTAAATTCGGTAAAGGTCTGCTTCGCGAGTGCCGCAAAACACGTTTCCAGATACCGGAATCCATTATAATTTGGTATTACAACTGCTACTTTGTCCATGGTTTTACTCCCCTGCCGTCGGCACGCAGTCCATAGTTCCACGATGCCAGCGTTAAATTTGGATTGTAGCAGGGATCTCCTGCCTTTAACAGCCCAATCCATCGGCTGCGTATAAACTCAATCTCCGACTGGAAGCGGCGCACTTTCTTCTCGTCATCCTCTGCTCCCCTGGATTTCGATTCGTAGTGATACAGCTCCACATGCGGATTGTATACAATTTTGTATCCTGCTTTCCCGATCCGCAGGCAGAGATCGACGTCGTTGAACGCAACGGACAGCTCTTCTTCAAAGCCGCCGACTTCCTCAAATACTTCTTTTTTCATCATCAGGCACGCTGCCGTTGCCGCACTCACATTCATCTGGAGGGAGGCTTTATGCAGGTAACCGCTTCTTCCCCGCGCCAGCCCCAAAAAGGCGTGGCCCGCAATGCCGCCGATGCCGATGATAATGCCGGCGTGCTGCACCGTGTTGTCCGGATAATACAGCTTCGCGCCGACTGCCCCGATCTTTGGCCTTTGCAGATTGGACACCATTTTTTCGATAAAATCCGGCGTGATGACTTCCATATCGTTGTTCAGGAACAGAAGATACTCTCCTTTTGCCTCTTTCACGCCGAAATTGTTGATGGCAGAATAGTTGAATCCCTGCTTCGGATACTTCAGCACACGGATGCCCTGCGCTTCCAGCTCTTTGTAATAAGAAAACGTTGCTTCCTCCGTACTGTTGTTTTCGATGATCAGAATCTCATACGACGGATACGTACATTTCTTCTGGATCGACTCAATGCAGGTGCGCAAAGTGTCCGCCTGATCTTTATTCGGAATCAGAATCGAAACCAGCGGCGTTCCGTGCAGCTTGTAGTCTACATCGTAAAAGCCGTAGTCGGACCGCAGCGTAACGGTTCCCTCCTCGCCGCAGCGCATGAGGTTTCCTTCGATTGCCTTTTTTCCGGCCTCATATGCATACAGCTTGCTCGCCGGATTGTCGGCTGTAGAAGCACTGTGAACTCTCCAGTGGTATAATACCCGCGGAATATGCACGATTTTTCCCGCCAGTTCCGTGCAGCGGAAAATAAAATCGTAGTCCTGCGCGCCGTTGTATTCCGCACGGAGGCCGCCGGTCTTCTCTGCAATTTCCCGCCGGACGACGAAGAAATGGCAGATGTAATTGTTCGACCGCAAAAGATCCAGATTGAAATCCGGTTTGAAATGCGGCTGAAAATACTCGGAAAGATCGGTCCGCACCTTGTCCTCATCGGTGTAGAAAACGTCGATGGATCGATCTTTTTCCAGGCGGACGGCAATTTCAAAGAGCGCATCCGGCGCGAGCAGGTCATCATGGTCCATAAATCCGACGAAATCTCCTGTCGCTTTTGCAAGTGCTGCATTTGTATTCTCCGCAATACCGATATTTTCCGGAATCGGAACATTCTTCACGCGCGGATCTTTCTCTGTATATTCTTTCAGCACACGCGCCATCGTCCCGTCATCCGGGCTGGCGTTTCCGATCACCAGCTCCCAGTTTTCATAGCTCTGGTTTTCCAGCGATTCGATCATCTGGCGCAGAAAAACTTCCGGCGTACGATAAGCCGGAACAACAACGCTGATTTTCGGACTGTAAGAAAATCTGTGGTTTTTCTGACGCTCCAGATCTTCTTCTTTTGCAATATACTGCTCTCTCCACGGCCCGTATGGAACCTCTTCCGGCTCCATTCGCTCCGAGAGGCGGATCAGGAACTCTTTCGGTCCGTAATGTTTTAAGTAACGCAGTCCCTTTTGTATATTATAAGGTTTCAATTTCCGTATAAAACGGAGCCATTTCATATCTGACACTTTTTTAAACTCCTTGCGGTTTTCGATTTTTTCCGTGTGAACTTGATCGCATTATACCCTATTTCTATAT
>CAVBNJ010000345.1:0-3175 GCA_963596755.1 bacterium | reverse complement strand
GATACACCGCACCGGCGAGCGCCTGTTTGCTTCCCTGTTCTGTTTTTCGAATGCGCAGCGCACCGGTTTTCCGCGTATTTTCCGCTGTAAGCCGGATCGTCTGGGTACCTTCCTGATCAATTTTAAATTCCGCTTCCCAGGTGCCGTCATAGCCCGCCGGATTTTTTGTCTCTTTTACCTTGAATTTACCGTTTTCACTGTCCGTATCCCGGATTCCCTCCAGCAGATAAGAGCCTGTCTTTTCCACCCAGTTCATCTTTTTCCACTCACTCCAGGTGTTGTTTTTCCATCGGTAAACGATAAATTCTGCTCCTGAAAGTGCTTCTTTTGTCTCTGCATCTGTCTTTTTCACCACCAGATCACCTACCTTTGACAGATGACAGGGCACTTCCGAAGTATAGCCAAATTCCGAAGTAAACCACGGTCCCACGTTTGTTGATGTTTCCCGGGATGCACCATGCCAGCCGCTGAACGGGTTCGACGGATCCGCCGTGTAATCATCCGGCCATGTTTTCGGTGCATCTACACCGCCGCCAGGTTTTACAACCTTGGAAAACGTTCCGCCGTTATAAAACACAATCGTCTGAGAAGCTCCTTCAAATGTGTAGGTCACCCAGCCTTCTGGATTATCCGGCGTTGTACCTGCGTCAGACCCGGAACCGCGCTTTGCCGACCAGATCGCCTCTGTCCGCGCATCGTAGATCAGTCTGTTGTCCGCCTCCTTGGTCAGATAGATATGTTCCGTCGGATCTGCCAGATAAAATCCCTGCGCAAAATCAAGATCCGAGAGTGTAAAATGACCTTTTACGCTGAGCGGCTGTCCCTTGCTGTCGTAATAGGCAAACCGCACTTTAATCCAGAGCAGCTCTTTGATGTCAATGACCGGCTTGTCGTGATCTACCGAAACGATTACGGCATCTACATCGTCGTATCCCTTCGGCACGATCGTATTCTGCCAGTCTTCCAGCCAGATCCTTAAGGTAACACTCTCACCGTGGTTTTCCCCGACATTGGTGTACTCCACATACATCTTTCCCTTCCGGGAGGCGTACGGTGTAAAGGACCGGATATTACTCCAGCCGGATACATCCGCTGCCGGCCACCATTTCGAACAGCACTTGGCATATTCCTGGCTCTTGGTACAGTACAGATTATCCCATACGGTACCGTCCGTGCTGCCAAACCGGATTTTCGTATCGCTGCCGATCAGCGGCGTAAAATCGTACCGTCCGTCAATCGTCGAACTTTCATTGATGATTTCTCCGATTCCGGCTGCCGAGAGGGAGGGAAGTCCCTCCATTCCCGCCGCAAAAACCCGTTCCTGAAACCACGGGCCGAGAAGCAGCAGCAGAATCCCGGCAAGAAGCCAGAAACTCTTCTTTCCTCTCTTCATCCTTTCCTCCTTTTTGGCCGCCCTGCGGTAAGAAACAGCAGTGCTCCTGTGACTGCAATCCCCATCGGAACGGCTGCTGACGGATCCCGAAGTCCCGTTTTCGGTGCACTGTGCCAGATGGACGGCCCGTCTTCTTCCGGCAGTTCCTCTCCCTCCACGGAAAAGATCCATTTTACTTCACTTTTCTGCATCGCCCATTCGTTTCCGAGCTCGGCCGGTACATGAAGGGAAAACTGAATTTCTCCCCGTTCTCCAGGGCTGTACTGCCCAAGGCTTTTTGCTTCCCGCAGTCCGTCACTTTTCAGATCGCCTTCATACAGCACCTGATCGCCCCGGCGGATTTCCAGTTCAACCCTGGAAAGCAGCTCTTTTTCCTTTTCATCCAGGCCATCCGACACTTCCGTCCGCAGGAAAAATTCGGCACTGCTCTTTGTTGTATTGATCAGTGTGAACGTATCTTTCCGTTCATCTCCCGGCATCAGAGCAGAAAAATTCCGGAAGAAATTGTCCGGCGCCAGAACCAGATTCCGCGCTGCGCCCTCATAAGAAACCGAAAGGAAACTCTGCTGGGAAACTTCCGAGATCACGTTGTCTGCCTCATGGACACACTGTTCAATTTCCAGCCCTTCTCCCCACGGATCTTCCGCTGTAAAATCCGGTGTCACGTTTGCCGCCTGTACTGCCTCTGCCTGAATTTCAACCGACAGAATCTTTCCTGACGCCGCACTGGTCCAGGCGGATGGAATCGTGACCGTGCGAAAAAAATCGACAGACTCCTGATTTTCAAGCACTTTGGGATAATAGTAATACTCTCCCGCCTTCTGCCATTCCTCTGCAATTCCGCCCAGATCTTCGTCTCCCAGCCGGTAAACCTCAGAATCTTCTTCCTTCGGATCCGTTTCTTCTGTCTTCTCTTCGCTCTCTGATTCTGTCTCTTCCGGATCCTCCGTCTCTTCGTCCGCTTCCCCGGCAAACACCGCTTTTACCCGCACATAACACGGCTCCGCATAATTCGTAATCCGCGGAATTTTCGAAATCACCTGGGAGGGAAGTACGATGCCTCTTTCCGGCCCCTCGTACTTCTTTTCTCCATTTTCGTCTTCCTCATATTCCTGAATCCCGATGTTCACATCTCCCACAGCAATCCTGTTGATGGTCTCTGCACTGCTCCGGTAATACGCATACGTTCCGCTCATGCCCATCAGAAGACTTGCCGCCGCACAGCCGATCCGGACACCTCTTCTTTTCATGTCTGACCACCTCTTTCATACGTCTTCCACGCCTCCTGATAATCGCGGAACACCGTGTTCCCTTTCTGGATCTGCACCGATTCCTCATAGACAGAAACCTCGATCTCTTTTTGTTCCGTCTCTTTTGCAAGCCGGATTCCGGTGAACAGTTCCGTTGTACTTTCTCCCTCTAAAACCGGTTTTTTGTAGTAATAATAATCGTCTTCTCCCTTTACCCAGTTTTTCGTATCGAGTCCTTCGAGCGCTTCGATTGGTTCGCTGAACACAAGAGCCGCGCGGATATAGCAGGCAACGGAACCTTCATTTTTGATTTTTACTTTTTTCACCACACAATTTCCCGGCGGAACAGGCGTCGGTGTCGGAAATTCTTCATCGATCGTACTCGTATTGTGCCCGAACACCATACGGTTCCAGGCACTCTCATGATCCGTAAAATACGCCGAAGTTCCCGGCAGCAGCCACACGGCCGCCGCCATACCGCACCCGGCCGCGCCCGCAAGGAAAAACAGCCGTTTCGTCTTTTTCTTCATTC
>CAVBNJ010000344.1:0-3181 GCA_963596755.1 bacterium | reverse complement strand
AACTTTCCACCAATGTCCTGAATCTTTCCAAACTTGAGCAGCAGACCATTCTGACGGGGCAGAAAAATTTTAACGTCAGTGAACAGATCCGGCTCGTAATTGCCATGATGGAAAGCAAATGGTATCAAAAGCAGATCGGCATCTCTTTTGACTGTGGAGAAGTTTATATTTACGGCAATGATGAAATGCTGAAACAAGTCTGGATTAATCTGTTGGATAATGCAATTAAATTTTCTCCGAACAACAGCGAAGTAAACATAGAAATTCAGCAGACGGAACAGCAGATCCTTATCTTTTTCTCCAATCAGGGAGCCTCTATTTCGGATGAGGAAGCTGCTCATATCTTTGATAAATTTTACCAGATTGATACTTCGCATGCAGAAAAAGGAAATGGTCTTGGTCTGACCATTGCTCAGAAAATTGTGGAACTGCATAAAGGAAAAATTTCTCTGAACAGTATCCGCGATGGATGGATCACACTTGAAATATCCTTACCGGTTTAATTCTGTCCAAGGCTGTTATTTCCAAAACAGATGAATCATGTCCACAACCATCTTCTGGGAAAGATCCGGCTCGGTCAAAACATATTTGGGCAGCAGATACAGGAGCAGATTCAGAACAGCATCCAGCCGGATCTTATTTTCTGCATTTTTCTCCAGAAAACAGGTCTGACAGATTTTTTCCTGCATTTTTTCAACTAATTGCTGCTGGTAAATTACTTCATTGTTCTTCTGCAGCAAAAGGCGAAATCTATCAAAGTAATCGCGGATGGTATCTTGAAATCTCAATAAAAACTCCTCCGGTTTTTCAAGAAACAGGGAAAAATAATCGACAATCTTGATCCATCGTCGCATAAAAGACAGGAATTGATAACTGTTTATTGTTTATGCGACTACTGTCAATTATATTGAATACAAACCAAACTGTAAAGCTTACATCATACTGTAAAGGAGGATACTGCAATGAGTACAGCAAAATACAAACATCTTCTCTCACCCCTTACGATTCGCGGTCATATCCTTAAGAACCGCATGGAATCCAGTAACTCTTCCCCTCATTTTCTTCAGGGACCAGAACCGTATCCGGCTGACGGGCTTTTTACGCACTACGTGAACCGGGCGAAAAGCGGTGCCGCCATTGTAACCATTTCCGGTATTAATACTTTGGCGGGAATGCCGTCGGATCTTCCGTCCGATATAGACGTTTCCCACTTCCCGGATTTTAATTTATATGATCCCAAATGTCAGAACTATCTGATTCAATTAACAGAAGCCATTCATTTTTATGGTTCCGTCGTCAGTGTCGGTCTGTTTACCGCAGGTGCACATTTTCCGCTCCAGAAGCCGGACGGCAGCATTGAAATGGTGTCCGGGCTCAGTATCCCGATGCCTTCCATGGATGATGAAATGCCGCCGGCACCCGCGCAGGTTCCAGAGGGCGCCCTGTCCCCGAATATGCTGCAGATGATGAATTACGTCACCGATGATCTGTCCGTTGAAAATATGGAAAAAATCGCAGAGAGCTTTGCCCAGCAGGCAGAAATTTTACAGAAACTCGGATTTGATATGGTAACGTTCCATATGGCATACCGCGCCCAGCTGCTCGGACAGTTTTTCTCCCCGCTTACCAACAAACGGACGGACGAATATGGTGTCACACTGGAAGGCCGTTCCAGATTTCCTCTGATGGTGCTCCGCAGAATCAGAGAAAAAACCGGGAAAAATTTTATCATTGAAGTACAGCTTTCCGGCGAGGAAACCGGTGGATACACCAGGGAGGATGCTCTGGCTTTTCTTCGCATGGCGGATGGCCTGATCGATATTGCACAGATCCGTTACGGCGAAGGGGATGACAACCACCCGACAGGTCTGAACCTGGAAGCAACCCCTTTCCTTTCCCTGGCAGAATATTTCAAAAAAAGCGGCGTGCCGATGCTGATTGCCTCTGTGGGCGGTTATCAGGACCCGGATTTATCTGAAAAAGCACTTGCGGAGGGAAAACTTGATATCGTTTCCATGGCACGGGCATGGATTTCAAATCCGTCCTATGGACGTCTGGTTGAGGAAGGCCGCAGAGACGATATTGTACCATGCCTGCGCTGCAATAAATGCCATGGCCGCGGGGAGAAAGATCCCTTCGCCGCTGTCTGCTCCGTCAATCCAACGGTTGGTCTGGAACATCATCTGTCGGATATGATCCTGCCGGTCACCCGCAAAAAGCGCGTTGCCGTCATCGGCGGCGGTCCTGCCGGTATGCGCTGTGCTCTTGATCTGTATGACAGAGGCCATACCCCTGTGATTTATGAAAAACGAAGCTGTCTCGGCGGCGCACTCTGCCACTCCGATTACGCCGATTTCAAATGGCCATTGCGGGATTATAAAGATTATCTGATCCGCCAGATCGAAAAAAGAGGAATTGAAGTTCATCTGGGCAGTGCAGTATCTCCACAGACGATTGCTGACTGCGGTTATGATGTCGTCGTTGCGGCACTTGGTGCTGTTCCGACGCTGCCGCCGATCAAAGGGCTTTCCGAAAGTAAACCCGTTTTTTATCCGGAAGCATTTGCCGATCCTGATACTTTGGGCAAAAATGTTGTCATTATCGGCGGCGGTGAGATTGGTGTGGAAATCGGTCTGCATTTATCCCGCCATGGACATCACGCTGTTGTTCTGGAAATGCGCGAAAAATTAGCTGCTGATGCCACAAAAATCCACTATTATTCCATGCTGGAGGCCGCCTGGAAAAAAGAACCGCTGTTTCAGGGAATTACAGGTGCCTGCGTACGCGAAGTTACCTCATCCGAAATTCTTTACAGCGACAGCCGCAGCGGAAAAGAATTCTCTGTTCCTTACGATTCCATTGTTGCAGCCGCCGGATTAAAACCGCTGCAGACCGAAGCAATGGCATTCCAGGACTGCGCGCCGCAGTTTTTCGTAATCGGCGACTGCCAGACTCCGGCATCCGTACAGCAGGCAACAAGAGCTGCCTTTGGGGCGGCCTGCCAGATATAACAGGAGAAATAACGCTGTCCAGAGTAAAAAACTCGTGATATGAAAAATCCGCCGCCCGGGAATTTCACTCTCCCGGGCGGCGGACTTTTTTGTTTTTGCTGTATTCGCTTAACTTTTATCCCTCAATGGAGATCGTCTTTTTCTGCTCAACTGCCGGTTTTGCTTCTTTC
>CAVBNJ010000343.1:0-3195 GCA_963596755.1 bacterium | reverse complement strand
CTTTTAAAATCTCCAGCGGTTTTTCACGGACCTCCTCGAGATTGTCGAGAATCTCAATAAACAGTTCCTCCGTCGCAATGCCGTACAGGTTGTGCGGCACGGCGTTGATCGCATAGTCTTTTCCTCCGAACGGGGAAATTTCGTAGCCGAAGGACTGGAAAATGTCCATATAGCGGGTCACAAGATCTGCCTCCTGCGGTGTCAGGGAGACGATCAGCGGCGGGCTCACCATCTGGGAAGTGACTTTCTTTTCCCGGTAATTCTTCATCATCCGCTCGAACAGCACTTTTTCGTGTGCGGCATGCTGATCGATGATGTAGAGATTTTCCCCGTACTGAATCAGCCAGTACGTATCGAAAACCTGGCCGATGATGCGGTGTGATTTCTCTGCCTCCGGGGTGAGAAACTGCTCGTCGAAGAGCTGCATCTGGCCGTCCGGCTCCGAATTTCCCGCCGGGGCTGAAGTTTCTTCCGGTACGGAAGAGGGCTGCTGAACTACTGCCGGCTCCTGTGAAAGCTGTGCGAGATTCTCAGAAGTAGTTTCCGCTTTTTTTTCTGGAATCTGATCCACATCACTGCTCTCCTGCTGTTCCCGCTCTTTCACCTCTTCCTTCGGTACGGCTGCCGGCTGCGCTTCTGCAAAAGTATTCTGCATTGCTGTTGGTTTTGGAAAGGCCGGAGCAGTATCTTTCGGCATCGTCATTTCCGGCTCAACTTCCTGAGACTTCGGAACCACAGGTTTTGCTGTCATCCCCGCACCCGGCTCAAACAGCGCTTCCTCTTCGCGTGTCATCCCCGTCGTCTTCTGAACCGGCACATACGTTTTCGATGTGCGGAAACCATTGTGCTCCGGCTCCGGAAAAATCGGCATTCTTCTGTTCTGGCTGGAAACCGGATCCACCGGAAGTGACTGCCGTGCAAAGCCTTCTTTGATCTGCCTTTTCTGCTCAAACGGTTCCGGAACAACAGCCTGCTCTTTTTTCGCCGCCTTTTCTTCTGCTTTCCGCTCTTTTTCCGAAGAAAGCGAAACCTTCACAATCTGCTCCCTGTGATTCAGCGCATCGGAAATCATATCGCGCATCTGGCGGTAAATCTCCTCCTGACGGGAAAAACGCAGTTCCATCTTTGTCGGATGCACATTGACATCCACCGATTCTCCGTCCATCTGGACATAGAACAGCGTAAACGGATATTTATGCTGCATCATCGACGTCTGATACCCGTCCTCGATCGCACGGGCCAGCAGTTTGCTCCGCACATACCGTCCATTCACATAATAATTCTCAAAATTCCGGTTGCCTCTCGAGATCACCGGTTTTCCGATAAAGCCGTCGATTGTCATCAGCGGGCTTTCCGAATGGATTTCAATCAGCTCGCGCGCAATATCACGGCCGTAGATATTATAAACCAGCTCTTTTAAATTTCGGTTGCCGCTCGTATGAAGCTTCACCTGGGAATTGACCATGTATTTAAACGAAATGCCCGGATGCGACAAAGCGAGCTGTTCCACAACGGAAGTCACCGCATTCGCCTCCGTAACCGGCGTTTTTAAGAATTTCTGGCGCGCCGGCGTATTGTAAAAAAGATTCCGAACCAGAAAGGTCGTTCCGGTCGGGGCACCGACCTCCTCATTGGCCTTCTCCGCACCGCCCTCAATCACATACCGCGTTCCTGTCAGCGCATCCGGCGTTTTCGTAATCATTTCGACCTGGGCAACCGCAGAGATACTCGAGAGCGCCTCACCGCGGAAGCCGAGCGACGCAATCTGCACGAGTTCTTCCACCGAGCGGATCTTGCTCGTCGCGTGGCGCAGAAAAGCGAGCGGAACCTGTTCGGCAGGAATGCCGCTTCCATTGTCCGTGATCCGTACCAGCGAAATCCCGCCGTCGCGGATTTCCACGGTAATCGCCGTCGCACCGGCGTCCATTGCATTTTCCACCAGCTCCTTTACCACGGAAGCCGGCCGTTCCACGACCTCACCGGCCGCAATTTTATCGATCGTATTCTGATCCAATACTGCTATGGTAGCCATGTTTTTCCTTTCTGTTCCTGATTATGTTCTGAAACTTCCTATGTCATTCCCTATTTCCAGCGGTTTTTCACCTTACCCTGGAAACGGTACAGCGTATTTAAAGCATCCATCGGTGTCATATTCGAGATATCAAGTTCGGAGAGTTCCTTGATGATGTCATCGTCCTGCACCGTGTCAAACAGCGACATCTGTGCCATATCGACCTCGTCGTAGTGAACTGGCTTTGCTTTTGGTTTCTTCTGCATTGTCAGGTCTTTTACCGCTGCTGTAATATCCGCATCACTCAGCTGCTCCACCAGCTCCTGCGCGCGGGAAAGCACCGACTCCGGCACACCGGCAAGACGCGCAACCTGAATACCGTAGCTCTTATCCGCGCCTCCCTGCACAATTTTGCGCAGGAAGACGATATCGTCGCCCTTTTCCTTGACCGCAATACAGTAGTTGTGTACACCCGGCAGTTTTCCTTCGAGCTCAGTCAGCTCATGGTAATGTGTCGCAAACAGTGTTTTCGCACCGAGCAGCTTCGGATTCGCCACATGCTCAATTACCGCCCAGGCAATCGAAAGACCGTCGAATGTACTCGTTCCTCTTCCGATTTCATCGAGAATCAGCAGACTGTTCGAAGTCGCATTCCGCAGAATGTTCGCCACCTCCGTCATTTCGACCATAAACGTACTCTGGCCGCTTGCCAGGTCATCGGATGCACCGACACGGGTAAAGATGCGGTCTACGATACCGATGTTCGCTTTCGATGCCGGAACAAACGAACCGATCTGCGCCATCAGCACAATCAGGGCCGTCTGGCGCATGTACGTCGATTTACCGGCCATGTTCGGTCCGGTGATGACAGAGACGCGGTGGTCACCGTTGTCGAGCAGCGTATCGTTTGCGATAAACATATCGTTCGGAATCATCTTCTCGACTACCGGATGACGGCCGTCCTTGATATCAATCTTTCCGCGTGTGTTCAATTTCGGACGAACATAGTGGTTATGCTCGGCGACATAGGAAAGTGATGCATACACATCGAGCCGTGCCAGAGCCTGCGCCGTGCGCTGAATCCGCTCTGCCTCGCCGGCAACCGTATCGCGCACCGTACAGAAAAGATCGTATTCCAGCGCGTACAGCTTGTCCTCCGCACCAAGAATCGTATCCTCGAGTTC
>CAVBNJ010000342.1:0-3211 GCA_963596755.1 bacterium | reverse complement strand
GGCTTCGAGAAACTGCTTCAGATACCATTCCTGCCCGGTGCTCGGTGTATTGGGATCTCCGCCTACTTTGTCGCCCCACACATAACCGCCGCCATGTACGAAGAAAAAGGTAGGCTTATTCTCTCCCTCTTTCGGGGACAGATAGATATCCAGATAGCTGTTCGGATATTCGGTTCCATAGCAGATATCATTGATATACGTACTTCCATCATCCAATTGCTTTGTTTCCGTTTCCTGTGATGGTTCATAGAGATTTTTTGCTTCAAAGGTGTGTTTCTGCATATACGAAATAAAAAGTTTCGGACACATGGTGCAGATGATAAACACGGCCACGATCATACCAATCAGGACCGCAATAACAAGTAAAACTTTCTTTATCAGATGCTGCATAAAAATTCCCTCCTCCCGTTATGCCTGACTGTATTCGGCTTCATAGTGATATTCTCCATTTTTCACCTGAAACTTCTGTCCGTCAGGCAGCATAATCTCCGCCCTGGTTCCAAAAGGAACCGTTACATCCAGTTTGAAGATTCCATCTTCTATTTTCCAGTCTGACACAATCGTTCCATACGGTGTTTCTTTTCGGCAGTTTACCCAGGTAAGGCCACCGCCCGGAACCGGCCGAATCCGGAATTCCCGGTATCCTGCCTTTACCGGCTCGATTCCTGCGGTTCTTCGGTACAGCCAGTCTCCTACTGCTCCATTTGCATAATGGTTAAACGATACCATGCCGCCGCCCAGATTCATATTCTGGTCGGAGATGTCTTTCACATTTCCTTCTCCGAGGTTTACGGTTCCATCCGGCCGGAGGGCATCCCATCGTTCCCAGATTGTAGTTCCGCCCGCTTTGACCTCATAGAGCCAGGAAGGGCAGGTGTCCTGCAGAAGAAGCTGGTATGCTTCCTTCACATACCCATAATCAGACAGCGCAAATAAGAGATACGGTGTACCAAGGAATCCGGTTGTCAGATGATTTCCTGCCTCCTGTACCAGACGGTTCAGATTTCTGGCATAATTTTTCTGTTCGTTTCCTTCTGTCATGCCGAAATACAGCGGGCAGACGTATGCACTCTGAAATTCGCGTTTCATATTTCCGTTTCCGTCGGTAAAATATTTTCGATAGGCTTTTATAATTTTATTTCTTAAGCTGCTGTACCGTTTCGCTTCTTCCGGCCGTTTTAAAAGACCGGCTATCTTTGATGCAATCTGACAGGAATTGGCATAATATGCCGTATTGATCCAGGCTTTTTTCTTCATCCACTGCGCCTGTTTTTCATTCGGCGCACACCAGTCCCCAAAACTGAATCCAAAGCTCCAGATATATCTTTTATCGCCAAGGCTGGCAAAACGCACCATCTTCTCTACTTTTCCGAGATACCTGCGGATCATGGCATAGTTTTCTTTTAAGACCGTAATGTCTCCGCTGTCCATATAAAGTGCCCAGGGCACCATAACGCAGGCATCTCCCCATCCTGCACTCGCAATGGCGATCACCATTTCATTTGGAACTACGAATGGAATGCCGCCCCGTTTTCCCTGCTCGCTTCTCATATCTTTCAGCCATTTTTTCAGAAAGCGCGTCATATTGAAGTTAAAGCAGGCCGTCTGCGCAAAAACGGCAATATCACCGGTCCAGCCAAGACGCTCATCTCTCTGCGGACAGTCGGTCGGAACATCAACGAAGTTGCTGAATCCGCCCCATTTGATATTTTCCTGCAGGCGGTTGAGATCCGGATTGGAGCAGGAAAATTCTCCTGTCACTTCTGTAACCGAAGAGATCACATCTGCTTCCAGTTCATAGTTTTCTTCTGCAATTCCGGAAACTTCAACATAGCGGAATCCCATATACGTATAGTAAGGCGTGTATTCCTGAATTCCGTCTTTGCAGATGTATTCGATTTTTGCCTTTGCCGTGCGGAGCGGCTGTGTAAAAAGCTCTCCATCCATCAGAACCTCTGCATGACGGATGGTCACCTTCTGCCCTGCGTTTCCCTTCAGCCGAATTCGAATCACACCGGCAAAATTCTGTCCGAAATCAAAAATTGTTCCGTTCTTTCCCGCATGACTTGTCAGCGGCTTTTTCCGCTCAATTCTGCGGGGAAGTTCTCCATAGGATGCAAGGAGTTTTTTCGTCGGGCTTTCTTCCAGAATCCTACAAGGTACAAAATCTTTTTCGTCGATCACTTCTTTTCGGGCATCAATTCTCTCGCCGTCATAAATGGATGCCTCTCTTACCATTCCTTCTGTCGATACGTTCCATGACGAATCGGTTCCCAGTCTTTCGCGGCTGCCATCCTCATATTCCAGGTGTAATTCCAGAAGCAGTGCCTGTTTTTTCCCGGCATGCTGTCCGGTTCCCATCGGTCCGAACGTCGCAACAGCCCAGCCGCCTGCAACCGTTGCTTCGATTTCGATGGTGTCCTGTTCCAGTATCGCTTCCGTCACATCATACGTCTGATACTGCATCTGGTTTTTATAGCTGGTATAACCCGGCGCCAGCATAACATCACCAATCCGTTTCTGATTGATCTGCAGTGTATAAACGCCAAGCGCCGTGACAGATAAGACTGCTTTTTTTATTTTTTTTTCTCTTTTGATTTCTTTTCGGAAAACAAAAGCCGGAGGATTTTCTTTTTTCGTGCAGGCAAACGTCGGATGTGTAATCCATCTCGCCTTCCATGTTTCGCCCAGAAAACCGGTTCGAAAATCTTTTTCCCCCTGGAATGCAAGGTTTTTCTCATTCCATACCGACACGTTCACCCAATATTCCTGCCATGCTTCCAGCGGTTTCCCATGATACCGCAGATGGCAGAGTTCCTCGATGTTTTTTCCCTCATAATGCCAGAGTACCTTTTCTTTTCCGGTTACTTCAATCACGAATCTGTCCAGTTCTTCTTCTGGTTTCTCCGCAGCCAGCTTCACGGAAATAAGCGGATATTTTCTGTCTGTCACAATCTGCTCCAGCCTGTCATCAATTCGAATTTCCTTAATCTGCATTCTGCTCATGCTCCTCTCTTTTTCCTTTTTCCGCAGTAAAACGATCTATTTCCTCACGATAGTCATCCAGATCCCAAAACTGAAGGATGATAAATGCAGCCGCCAGACAAATGGCCGGGATCCAGGTAATAAACGCGATTTCTGCGTTAATCGCACTCTGCGGCTGCACTTCCAGAGATCCATCATAGTGACCAACGGCAAGACAGATCGCAAG
>CAVBNJ010000341.1:0-3215 GCA_963596755.1 bacterium | reverse complement strand
GGAAATCAGCTGGCTGGAAAACAGGCGGTAGATCGTTTCAAATATTACAATGCTTACCAGATTTTTCCGCAGGAGTTTCCACGCCATATTCAGATACATTCTTATCATTCCCGCTTTTTTTACTGCTCTTTTTTTCATCTGCTGTTGTTCTCTCCTGTTGGCCAATCTCCCTCGATGAATCTATCTGCAAAAAATAATTTTATTTTTCTTCTTTTGTATTTTGCAATTGATGCTTCGAGACCGTCTGAAGCTTATCTTTTCCAAAAATAGTTTTCAAACATCTTTCAGTATAACACAAAACCGTGTCTTTGAGTATTGTTTTTTCAAAGGAACATGATTGCGGACATGATTGATCCGGTTTTTACTGCTGATTGCACCATTTCTGCAGTTTTTTCACCATCGCGGACGGACTGCTTACTGTGCCGTCGATCGGCGTGCCAAGTTTTTTCTGCCAGGAGCGGATGGTACGCGGACCGATGTAGCCATCCGCATCTGCTCCCGCCCATTTCTGCATTTTTTTCACGAGTGAAGATCCTCCTTTTGCGGTATTTTCCCAATCGGCTGCCGTGATTCCGGCGCAGAATTTTCTGTTTGCGCTGAGCTGATTGCTGATAGTTCCGTCCTGCGGTGTGCCGAAAAGTTCCTGCAGACGGCGCGTCAGCTGTTCGTCCCAGATGCCGTCCTCTGCGACGGTTTTGCCGGATGCAGCTGGTTTTTCTGCTGGTGCTGCTTTGGCAGGCCCGTCATAGCGGCAGTACGCGGCATGGCAGTTGATCCAGCCCGCGCCGGAGAGCAGCCGGCCCCAGCTTGTATTCTGGATTTCAGTGACGGTGTAACTGCCTTTGTCCCGAATCGTTCCGACGATTCTGCTGTCCGCATCCGGCGACTGGCGGATGTTGAGGGCTGCCGTCTGTACCTGATAGATTCCCGGCGCATACGTTTTTCCCTGTCCAGTTCCTGCGGTTCCGCTGCCGGCGCTGCTTCCAATCATCCGTTTCATCCGGTCCCAGTCGCCGCGGTTCATGATCTGGCTCGGACAGTATTTGCTGCAGATATCGTAGTGACGGTAGACTCTCTCCAGCGGAATCCCCGTCTCCCGCATGATCTCGCGCACCAGTGCCGCTGTGTTTTCAAACGCTTTTTCGTAATTATAACCCGCCTGCACACACATCTCCACACCGATGCTGTTCTTGTTGCCGTACTGCTGAAACAGATTTTTCCCGCCGTAATTGATCCCGACATGCCAGCATCCCCTGCCATGCGGCGCCGCCTGGTAGGCGATATCACCGTCATCTACGTAATAGTGCGCGGAAATATTCTGGAAATTCCCGTCATGCTGTGCCCTCGCATGCGCCCGCGCGTCGGCACCTGCCGCAAAGTTGTCTGTGTTGTGGACCACGATACATTTTGGATTGTTTTCCGCATACGTATTCTGATTGCTGATATACGACCGATCGATTCTCATACCCACTCCCTTCCCGCCGGTTTTCCCAGTTTCCCGGCATTCACATACGATTTTCCCTACTCCGGTTTCCGTATCTGTTTGATAATCTGATTCACATAATTACTCAGCCCCGCCACCAGAATCCCCTGCGTGACCGCCGTAAAAACCGCCATCGCCCCCTCCTTCGCCGTACAGACCTCACTCGTCGCCATCACCCACACCGCACACAGCACCACGCTGACACCGCCTAAAATCAGCGGAATATACTTATCCTTCACCGCCTGCGCCTGCTTCAGCGCAACGCCGAAAAAATACAGAACGAATGCGACGACGATGAGTTCAGGTTTGACATAATTCATTGCTTCCATTGGTGATCCTTTCTGCATTGTTGGATTGGAATGTCTTTTTTCTATATTATGATGAAAACATAAAAAATCCCACCTGTTTTCCAGATGGGATTTTTCCGTGATGTGCTGTTTTTCCATTTTTAATTTACTGTCTCGTACAGCAGTTTCCCTGCACATTCCCAGGCTGCGGTGCAGAACAGAAAGTCTTAGCATCGAACGATGGATTGAACGCATAAAAGTTCTTAGCGTTCAGCTCATCCTGCACCGAACGCAGTGCTTCGCCGAAACGCTGGAAATGCACAACCTCGCGTGCCCGCAGGAAGCGGATCGGATCTGCTACTTCCGGATCTTTTACCAGCCGGAGAATGTTGTCGTACGTTGACCGTGCTTTCTGTTCCGCAGCAAGGTCTTCGAACAGATCGGTCAGCGGGTCACCTTTTGACTGAAATTCACAGGAATTAAACGGAACCCCGCCGGCCGCCTGCGGCCAGATTCCGATTGTATGGTCTACATAGTAGTTTGCAAAACCGGAATTCTGAATTTCTTCCAGTGAAAGATTACAGGTGAGCTGATGAACGATCGTGGAGACCATTTCCAGATGTGCGAGTTCCTCCGTGGCGATATCATTCAGCACACCTGCTACGATTCGGTTCGGGGCTGTAAAACGCTGGGACAGATACCGCATGGACGCGCCCATCTCGCCGTCCGGGCCGCCATACTGGCTCATGATGATCTGGGCGATTTTGGGGTTGGGGGTGGTGATATTTACGGGATATTCTAAGCGTTTTTCATAATTCCACATACGTCAGCATCCTCCTTTCCGGTTGACTTCCCATGGCCAGGGCTGCATGACCCACTCGAAGGAACGGCTCATGCGGTCGTTGGCGGTGTCGATGGTGAGCGGGCCGTACTGTTCGGCGTATTGTTTCAGGGCTTCTTTTCGAAGTTCCACTTTTTCCCGGAAAAAGGCGAGGGCATCCTCATCTTCCGGGTGGGTATCGAGGTAAAGGTTCATTTCGACAACAGCGAAGCTGACCTGATCAATCCAGGCGAGCAGGTTTTCACGGGACTGCATCTGTGGTCTCATAGGCACTGTCCTCCTCCCTTTCCGCAGAATGGTTTACAAAGTTCCGGGAATAAAGTTCCATTTCTTAATGCACTGGCAAGATCGTAAGTCTGCTCAAACCGCTGCATAGGAACGTACGCCATTGCAGGTGTCATGTGGTCTACATGCTCCATTCTGCGCGGAAAGCTTCGCATTTCCGTCTTCATTTCCATATTGTTTGAAGCGGTGCGGCGGTTCTGCACATTGTTCGCACCGCAGCATCCGCGATTCATACGGGATGAATCCATACCATGTTCCTCTTTCATTTTCTGTTCTTTAATAAAGTATGAAGAAAACAGGAAAGTGTCAAAAAAGGCAG
>CAVBNJ010000340.1:0-3235 GCA_963596755.1 bacterium | reverse complement strand
GCATCTGACCGGTACGGCACATTTCCATTTCCGACATGCATCGTCACATCTGCACCTTTTCCGAGCAGAAGGACAACCTCACCCGGCTCTGCCGTGAGAATGGCTTCCCGGATTGCCGCCCCGCGGTCCATGCGGATCTGGTAAGATGCACCCGTCTTTTCTATGTATCCGCCGATCTCCTCACAGATCGCCTGCGGATCCTCATTTCCCGGATCGTCCGGTACGAGGAAGATACGGTCGGCACGTTTTCCGGCGATCTCGCCCATATCTTTTCTGCGGTTGAATGCCTTTCCGCCGGGAGCACCGAACAAAACGCTCACGCGGCTTCCCGGGTATTCCAGCGCAACGGTATCAAACATTTTTTCAAAGCTCAGGCCATTGTGTGCAAAGTCCACGATCGCAGTCACCTGACCTACGCTGCTCTCATACGTCTCCATTCTTCCCGGAACGGTGACACCAAGAAGGCTCTCTTTGATCAGCGAAACCGGGATTCCCATCGACCATGCGGCGGCGATGGCAGCTACGGCGTTTTCCACGTTGAATGCGCCGTGGACCGGCAGGGTGAAATCTTCCGAGAAATCCGGTCCTGCCACATGGAAGAAGAATTTTCCTCTGCCCGGCTTAATATCGCTCACGCGGATCACGGCGTTCTCTTTTGATCCAAATGTAACGACACGCTCGCATTTTGCTGCTGCCGCCAGAATCTCTTCGATGTGATCGCTGTCCAGATTGACGCAGGCGCAGGTGCAGCGGTCGAAGATTTTTAATTTCGACTGGAAATAGTCATCAAAGTCCTTGTGCTCTGTCGGGCTGATGTGGTCCTCGGAGATGTTGAGAAAAATGGCTGTATCAAAATGTGTGTTTCCGACTCTCTCATATTTGAGGGCCTGGGAGGATGCTTCCATTACCATGTGGGAAAGGCCTGCATCCACGGCATTTCTCATATGGCGGCAGAGCTCGAGAGATTCCGGTGTCGTAAGGGTTGAGGCTTCTCTCGTCTTTCCGTCGTAATATTCAATCGAGCTCAACAGCGCGCAGCCGTTTCCGCCCTGTTTTTTCAGGCAGGCGTCAAGCATCGACTGTAAATAATAGGCTGTCGTTGTCTTTCCTTTTGTTCCGGTCAGCGCCGTCACATGCAGTGCTTTTGCCGGATAATCGTAAAACGCTTCGCCCAGCACGAACTGTGCTTTTCTGGCATCGTTGACGATCAGCGCCGGGATTTCCTTTCCCGCTTCGTATTTCTTCTCGCTCACATAAGCAACGGCACCGCGGTTTACCGCATCTTTCAGGTATGCTTCTTTAAATGCGGCTCCCTTGCAGAGAAACAGGGTTCCCTCTTTGGCGCCGCCCGAGAAATACGTCACGAGGGTGACCGGCCTGTCCTCTCCTTCTTTTCCTTCCGGCTCTGCAAATTCCACCAGAAGCCCTTCCTGCTCCAGAAGTTTCTTATATTCTAATACCGACTGTTTCATAGGATATCTTCCTCTCTGATACGGGATTCTTCTTTTTATAGAGAATCCTTTTTGAGTTTTCACAAAATTCACGCTTTATTATAGCAGAACCAGACGGGAATGTCCATGCAATGTCTACACGCGCTGGCCAAAGAGCGTCTGCAGGTGTTTCGCACAGTACAGATACGCCGGAACGAGAAAGAGATCGGCGAGAATCCATGCCACCGGGCTGGCAAAGCAGACTGCCGTATAGCCAAAGTACGGCACCAGAAAGAAAGCTACGACCGAACGGCCGACCATCTCGCAGACGCCGGCAAGGATTGCAAATTTGCTGAATCCCATGCCCTGTACGGTGAAGCGCACAACGTTTACGAGCGTCAGCGGAATATAAAATACCATGTTCGTCAGCAGCATCTGGCGCGCCTGATCGAGGATCACCGTCTCGGACGCATCCACAAAGAGAAGCGAAATCTGGCGGGACCACAGAAACATGACGCCGAGGATGATGACAGAGTACACACTTCCGATGATCGAGCTTGCCAGGATTCCGGTGTTGACACGGTCCATCTTTTTCGCTCCGACGTTCTGTCCGGCGTATGTTGCCATCGTGGAACCGAGTGCATCGAACGGACAGCAGCAGAACATGGAAATTTTTCCGGCTGCAGTGACAGAGGCAACGGCGGTAGATCCAAGGCCGTTGACCGCGGTCTGTAAAATAACGCTTCCGATTGCCGTGATGGAATACTGCAGTCCCATCGGGATTCCCATGTTGCACAGATTGATCACGTAATGCTTATGCAGCTTCCAGTCCTCCTTCGTAAAGGTGAGGATGGTGAATTTTTTCTTCATATAAAAGAGGCATAAGAATCCGGAGATTCCCTGTGCGATGATTGTCGCCCACGCGGTTCCGGCAACTCCCATCGGGCGGACCAGTGCGAGGTCGAGCACGATGTTTAAAACAGAAGAAATGCCGAGGAAGATCAGCGGAGAGCGGCTGTCGCCGAGGCTTCGCATGATCGCAGAGGTCTGGTTATAGAGCACCATCAGCGGGATGCCGAGGAAAATGACGAAGATGTAATCGTACGCACCGTCCAGGATATCCGCCGGTGTATTCATCAGTACGAGGATGCTGCGGCACAGAACGCAGACAATCGCGGTCATTGCCACAGAGAAAATACCGGCGAGCACAGCTCCGTTTCCCACGTAGCGGCACAATGCCTTTTGGTCCCCTGCACCGAACATCTGCGCAACCGGAATCGCGAAGCCGTTGCAGATTCCCATACAGAAGCCTACAATCATAAAATTGATCGAACCTGTGCTTCCAACGGCTGCAAGAGCCTTGGCACCTAAAAATTTTCCTACAATAATCGTATCGACCATGCTGTAAAACTGCTGAAACAGCATGCCAAGCAGCAGCGGCAGCGCAAACCCCAGAATCAGTTTCACCGGGCTGCCGTTTGTCAGGTCTTTGACTGCACTTTTCTTTGTTTCCATGTAATGTCCCCCTTTGTGTTTTCGCTTCCCATTTTTGTCGAATCTCATGCCATTTTATATCTTGTTTTCCCGGAATGCAATCCCGTAATACTGACGAATTGCGTGACCGTTTTTCGTCACTTTTACGTGTTTTTGACGTAGGAGTTCCGTTCTTCTCTGTACAAAAAAAGCGGCTGCGGCACATTCCTGTTCCGGAACTCTGTGCCGCAGCCGCATTGCTGCTCTTTCTTTCAATTTTTAGTCCGCAAATACTTTTTTCTTCCACCGAAACAGAATCACCGCTGCCACAA
>CAVBNJ010000339.1:0-3264 GCA_963596755.1 bacterium | reverse complement strand
CGCCCATCTGGGAGTTCTGGTAAATAAAGTTTAAAAGCTCTGCATCTCCACTCATCGTGCATCTTCCTTTCTTGCTTTCTTTGGTGGTTTCAGGAAAAAGTATTGCCGGAAATCAGGGCAAATATACCTGATTTCAATTGTAATTTTACAGGGAAAAAAGTATAATAAAAGCATCGGAAAAAGAGTACGAAAAAGCGGGAAAAACCGCAGAAAAACAAGAAAGGAGAGGGAAAAAATATGCAGTTATTTTATACCCCGCAGCATGCCCGCGTCGGCGATGTGATTCCTTATTATGAAGATGGAAAATTTCATCTTTTTTATCTGAAAAACTGGAATCCATATTTCGGCAGTGACAGGAAAGACGGCTGGCATCTGCTGACCACAAAAGACATGGTGCATTATGAGCAGGAGACGGCGATCGGGATTCTGGGAGGAACGGGATCTGTCATCAGGGCGGATGGAATTTATCACTTATATTACTGCGTTTTTGAACAGAATCCGCAGCGGCAGTACGTCTGCCACGCGACGAGCCGTGACCTGGACAGCTGGACGAAACACGAAGAGGAGACCTTCGGACCGGACGAAACGATCTATCTGCCGACGGACTGGCGCGATCCGTACGTGTTCTGGAATGAGGAGGAAAAGTGCTGGTGGATGCTGCTGTGTGCGCAGAGTCAGGGAAAAACGGGCCGCCGCGGCTGCGTGGGACTCTGTAAATCACAGGATCTTCATCACTGGGAATGCTGCAAGCCGCTGTATGCACCGCATGCCAGTATGTCTGCCTACGAGTGTCCGGACATGTTTTATGAAAATGGCTGGTGGTATCTGATCTTTTCACAGTTCACAGACCGCTTCCAGACCATTTACCGAATGAGCCGTTCCTGCCATGGACCGTGGAAACGCCCGAAAACAGATTCCTTTGACGGCCGTGCGTTCTACGCGGCAAAGAGCTGCGGGGATGGAAATCACCGGTATCTGTTCGGCTGGAATCCGACGAGAACGCAGAATACCTGGAACTTTGATCCGGATCCGAACCACGAAGGATACGATTACAAAACGTATGACTGGGGAGGTACGCTGATTCCGCATGAAATTTATGCACAGGAGGACGGCACACTGGCGGTAAGGCCAAATCCGGCGCTGAAAGAGGTTCTGACCATTCAAAACGAGGTAAAATGGGTGCCGATGAGCGGCGCGTGGGAGATTGGGGAAACATCTGTTGCTGTCGATACGCCGTATGCCTATGCGTCCGCGCTCAGTGAAAATGATGTTCCGCATCAGGGACGTCTGGCGCTGGATTTTACGTTTTCCGAAGGAACGGAGCGCTTTGCCGTGGCTCTGCAGGTGGATCAGGAGTTTGCAAGAGGATATTATTTCTATCTGGACCCGAAAAGACAGCGCCTGGAATATAAGAGTGCCATCCGCATGCACGAGCAGGGAGGATGGACATTCCAGTACGATGTGGAGCTGGAGCGGCCGCTCGAACTGATTCCGGGAAAAACGTATTCCATGGAAATTTATATCGATGAGTCTGTGATGGAAGTCTACGTGGGCGGAACAACGGCTTTAAGTGTACGCGCGTATGACCTGCACGACCGGAAGTTTGGCCTTGCTGTTTCTGACGGAAAGGTACGTTTTGAAAATATTCAGTTAACGACGATGGGAGGGTGAGCGGATGAGTCTTTATTTTCGACCGGAAAAGGCAGTGCTGGGTGATGTTATCCCATATTACGACAATGGCGTTTTTAAACCGTTTTATCTTCGCAATTACCGCGCGAACCGGGATGAACAGCATCAGGACAGCTGGGTGATGCTGAGTACGACAGATCATATTCACTATACGGAGCATGACACAAAAATTGTGGGCGGCACAGGATCGGTGATCAAAGTGGATGGCGTGTATCACATGTTTTACTGTACGTTTCAGAAGCTGCCGGAGAAGAATTACATGAATCACGCCGTCAGTACCGATCTGGATGTGTGGACGGAAATCCCGGAGGACCGCTTTGCGTCAGATGATGTGATCTATGAGCCGATCCACTGGCGGGATCCGTTTGTCTTCTGGAGCGAGGAGGAAAACTGCTGGTGGATGATTTTCGCGGCGCAGAAAAAAGGAAAAACGACGAGGAGAAGCTGTGTGGGTCTGTGCAAATCAAAGGATCTGCATCACTGGGATTACTGCGAGCCGTTCTATGCGCCGATGAATGCACAGTGTGCGTTTGAGTGTCCTGACTTCTTCCGGATGGGAGAATGGTATTACCTCGTCTTTTCGTCGTATGCGGACCGTTATCAGACGATGTACCGGAAGAGCAGAAGTCCGTATGGACCGTGGCAGACGCCGGAAATCGATACGTTCGACACGCGCGCTTTTTATGCGGCAAAGACGGGAAGCGACGGCGTTCACCGATACGTTTACGGCTGGAACCCGACAAGAGAAGTCAATGAGCATAATTTTGATCCACCGGGATATCCTGGAAAAGACTGCAATACCTGGGACTGGGGCGGCAGTCTGGTGGTGCATGAGCTGTGGCAGGATGAAAATGGCGATCTTTTCGTAAAGCCGATTCCGCAGGTGCTGGAAGCTGTTGGGCAGGAAGAGCCGCTTCAGATGCAGGCGCTGACGGGAGAGTGGAAGCTGGAAAAGGATGAGGCGAGGGTTGACACACCGTACGATTTTGGTGCACTGCTGCTGAATCCGGTGGGCGAAACGAGCCGTCTTTCCTTTGATGTAGAGGCAGCCGGGGATTCCCCGAGCGTTGGAATTGCCGTGCATGTGGAAGAAGCATTTACGGTCGGTTATTATCTTCTGATCGATTTTGAACGCCGCCGGATCGAGTTTAAATCCGGAGTCCGCATGACAGAGCGGGGCGGACAGATGTTCCCGTATGAGGTGGAACTGGAACGGCCGCTGCCGTCGTCAACGGGCAGAAGTTTTCACGTCGATGTGATTGCAGACGGTACGATTCTGGAGGCCTATGTGGACGGCAGAATTGCGCTTGGAACGCGGATGTACGACGTGACGGGCGGATGCTTCGGGCTGTATGCATCGGATGGGGAAGCGGTATTTCGGAATATAAAAGTTTTTCATGCATAAAATATGTGTCTCTTGAGAGAGTTATTCATTTGGGAACTTTTGCTTGCAGTTTTGTCGGAGTGTGGTAAAGTATTAGAGGAGTCATATGAATTTCAGCGGGGGACAGAAAATCGGATCTGTTGTTCCGCGTTCAGAAAGAGGATAGAAAATTATGCTGAAAAAAATTGGAA
>CAVBNJ010000338.1:0-3270 GCA_963596755.1 bacterium | reverse complement strand
CTCTGATCTCCTGTCCGTTCATGGTTTCCTCCGCTTGATGAAAAATTTCGCATGAGGACAGTTTAACACAGTAACACGGTGATTTCAAGGAATTATTAAACTTTTGTAAAATTTTTCGAATAATTTTTGACTCAAAAAAGGAACGATACCAAAATTTCTTCGGCATCGTTCCGCATTTTAACGATTCTGTTCTTTTTCCCGGCGCGGCGGCTTCGGGCCGGCGTACTGGTAGAAGTAGGTTTTGAGCATTCCATTGTAAATTTTACGGTTCTTATCCGCTTTTTTGCCGAGATACCGCTCCGCATCCTCATAGCTCGTGATCAGATACATCGACCAGGAATCAAGTGCACGGTAGCGGTCCCCCAACGTCTGATACAGTGCCGGAAGATCTTTTTTGTCCTCCAGGCGCTCGCCGTACGGCGGGTTGGTGATCAGGAAACCGTATTTTTTCGGGTGCGACAGCTCGGCAACCGGGCGCTGCTGGAAATGAATCAGGTGATCCACTCCGGCCAGCTTTGCGTTTTCCCGCGCACTCTTGATCACATCGCCGTCGATATCAAAGCCCTGGATATCCGTCTCGACATCATTCCGGATCCGGTAGCGGGCATCCTCTGCGGCATCCATCCAGCATTTTTTCGGTACAAGATGCGTCCACTGCTCCGCAAGGAAGGACCGGTTGAGTCCCGGCGCAATATCGGCTGCCATCATCGCCGCCTCGATCGGGAAGGTACCGCTTCCGCAGAACGGATCAACAAGAATCCGGTCGCCCTTCCATGGGGTCAGCATGATGAGCGCTGCGGCCAGTGTCTCGGTGATCGGTGCTTTTGCAGTCAGCTTACGGTATCCTCTCTTGTGAAGAGAAACACCGGAAGTATCGAGTCCGATCGTGACCTCGTCTTTTAAAATCGAAACGCGGATCGGGTACTGCGCACCGTCCTCCGGGAACCACTCCATGTGATAGACCTGTTTCAATCGCTCGACGATCGCCTTTTTCATAATCGACTGAATATCGGACGGGCTGAACAGTTTACTCTTGATGGAGTTCGCCTTTGTTACCCAGAATTTTCCGTTTTTCGGGATGAATTTCTCCCACGGCAGTGCCTTCGTCGCCTCAAACAGCTCATCGTACGTCTCGGCGTGAACCTGTCCTACTTTTAACAGGATTCGCTCTGTTGTGCGCAGGAACAGATTGGCGTAGGCAATTCCCTCTGCGTCTGCCAGAAACGTAACCTTTCCGTCCTCGACGCGCTCGATCTCGTAGCCAAGATCCAGAATCTCACGTTTCATCACTGCCTCGAGGCCAAAGTGGCAAGGCGCGATCAGTTCATATAATTCCATACCGTCTCGTCTCCCCTTACAGTGCAAGCTGTTTTACGATCGTGCCGTCAAAGCCTTTGATCGTGAACACGCCGTCCTCGAGAATCGCGTAGGTCGGGATATTGCCCTCTTTCGGCAGGGATACGGAACCCGGGTTCAGGAAGGTGTGTGCGCCTTTTTTCTCTGCACGCAGGACGTGTGTGTGGCCGTACAGGAAGATGTCTCCGTCCATCAGCGGCGGCAGGTTCTGCTCATTGTAGATGTGGCCGTGGCTCATATAGAAGGTGTGGCCTCCCTCGATCAGGATTCCGTAATCTGCCAGCACCGGGAACTCCAGCACCATCTGGTCTACCTCGGCGTCGCAGTTTCCGCGCACGTTGGTGAGGTACTGTTTCTTCTCATTCAGCATGGCAATGACCTGTTTCGGTGCATACTCTTTCGGAAGGTCATTTCTTGGGCCGTGGTAAAGAAGGTCTCCTAACAGGAACAGGCGGCCTGCGCCCTCTGCTTCGAAGGCTTCCAGCATTTTTCTGCAGTAATAGGCAGAACCGTGAATATCGGATGCAAACATGTATTTCATATCGTGATCTCTCTTTCGTTTTGTGATTTGGTTTTGTATTGTTTTCTGTTTCATCTTACCGTATCTTTTCCCGCTTGACAAGAAGAAATATTGCCTTTCCGCCTCTGCTACAGCTCTTCTCCCGTTACCAGATACTTTCCGCGGTATGCATGCATTCCGCCAATGACGGTCCGCACCTCGTAGCCGTTTTCTGCCAGAAGCTTTCCCTCCGCCATGCTCGCGGCGCCCCGCTCGCAGTAGATCACGATCGTTTTATCCCGCGGCAGACAGACCCGTTCGAGCAGATGCTCATACGGGAGGCTGACCGCCCCTTTGATATGCCCCTTTTCGTATTCCCGCCGGCCCCGTACATCCACGATCATCGCCCACGGTTTTCCTACGTAAAAGTCCAGCCGGTCTGCCGAAAGCAGCGTCATGCCTGCCATTTTTTCTCCCCTCCTCTCCGTAACATCCGGAGCTTCTATACTCTATATGTATGCAGAAACCGGCACCAGAGTCCGTCGCAAGACTCTGATGCCGGTTCCGCCCGGAAAGGAATTTTAGTATTCGTTCTCCTCGTCCTGTGCGCGGTTCTGCTGGTTGTAGGAAGACATCTCACGGTCTTTTACATTGTGGCTGCAGTCTCTGCTGTTTTTCTGGTTTTTGCTGTACTCGTTTTTGCCGTATTCATTTTTTCCGTATTCGCTCTTCTCATATCCGTTTTTGCTGTATTCATTTTTGCTGTTTCTGGTCATAATCTTGTTTCCTCCTGCATGTTTTTTGTCCTGCGACATCCTTTAGTATCGCTTTTTCCGCGCAGATTATGCATCCAGAACCCTGTTTTTCCACGGTATCTGTTCCAAAGTGGGGACTGTGTTCCCAAAAGTACCGTATTTTCCCCGCTTTCGGACCATCACTTTCCAAATTGTGGTAATTTTTTCCAACTTTTGAATTTCGATGTTGCTTTTTCCCGTTATCTGTATTATAATCAGTTTTGTAAAAGAATTTACCCTTCATAAATTTTTTTACAATTAATAACCCCTTATTAATTATTTATACTCCCCTTGAAAGACCGGTAGCTCCCCTGCCGGTCTTTCTTTTCGTCTTTTTTGAACGCAAACGCAAAAAACGGGAAAGCCGCATATTCTGCGGGCTTTCCCGTTTTTTATGTATAACTAAAATTCTACTTTTTCACCTCTGGCTGCCTTTGCTACCGTTCCGGCAAGGGCAATCAACGCCATCAGGTTCGGAATAACCATCAGTCCGTTGAAGAGGTCTGACAGGTTCCATACGAGATCTACTTTCAGCAGAGATCCCAGAAAAACAAACACAACGACGATCAGCGAGAACGGAACGACTGCTTTCTTTCCGAACAGATACTGTACATTCTGTCT
>CAVBNJ010000337.1:0-3289 GCA_963596755.1 bacterium | reverse complement strand
ACGTTTGCACCGTCCTCGGTTCCAAGAGTCAGGGCTCCGTTCAGCATGAATTTCATGTTTCCGGTTCCGGAAGCCTCTTTGGAAGCCAGGGAGATCTGCTCGGAAATATCTGCTGCCGGGATCACTTTTGCAGCTTTCGATACGTTGTAGTTCTCGAGCATGATCACTTTGAAGTACGGGCTTACCTCCGGATCATTATCGATCAGCTCCTGCAGGCACAGGATCAGATGGATGATGTCTTTTGCGATGATATAAGCCGGTGCAGCCTTTGCGCCGAATACCATGGTGATCGGAGTTTTCGGCTTGTTGCCGCTCTTGATATCCATGTATTTGTAAACAGCGTACAGAGCGTTCATCTGCTGACGTTTGTACTCATGGAGACGTTTTACCTGTACATCGATGATGGAATTCTCATCCAGTGCGATGTTCTGTGTCTCATACAGGAACTGTTTGAGATCCATTTTGCGGTTGTGTTTGATCTCCTCGAGTTTTGCAAGGACTTTCTTGTTGTCTTTGTATTTCAGCAGTTTCTCCAGCTCGTCTGCGTCTTTCTTGAATCCCGGTCCGATCAGGCTCTCGATGTACTGTGCCAGTTCACGGTTGCAGTGCAGCAGCCAGCGGCGGAAGGTGATTCCATTTGTCTTGTTGTTGAATTTCTCCGGATAAATATCGTAGAACGGTTTCAGCTCGGAGTTTTTCAGGATCTCGGTGTGCAGTGCAGCAACGCCGTTTACGGAGAATCCGTAGTGGATATCCATGTGTGCCATGTGGACACGCTGATCCTTGTCGATGATCGCTACTTTCTCGTCTTTGTATTTCTTCTTTGCCTGTGCGTCCAGCTCGTGGATGATCGGCAGCAGGTGCGGAACAACCTCCTCGAGGTAATCGATCGGCCATTTTTCCAGTGCCTCTGCAAGGATGGTATGGTTGGTATAAGCACAGGTCTTGCTTACAACGTCGATGGCTTCCTGCATCGTGAAGCCTCTCTCCTGCAGAAGACGGATCAGCTCCGGAATCACCATGGACGGGTGGGTATCGTTGATCTGGATGACAACGTGGTCATACAGTTTGTGCAGGTCGTAGCCCTTCTGCTCGCACTCCATCAGGATGAACTGTGCGCCGTTGCTTACCATGAAATACTGCTGGTAGATACGAAGGAGCTGTCCGGCACGGTCGCTGTCGTCCGGATACAGGAACAGGGTCAGGTTTTTCTGAATCTGCTGTTTGTCAAAGTTGATGCTGTCTGCCGGTACAATGCTCTCATCTACGGTATCTACATCGAACAGATGCAGACGGTTGCATCCGCTGTCATAACCCGGAACATCAATATCGTACAGAGTGGAATGCATAGTGAAGTTTTTGTACGGAACGGCAAAGGATACCGGCTGTCTTACGAGCCAGCTCTCGTTAGTGATCCATGGGTTCTTGACTTCTTTCTGTTTGTGGTCTACCAGAAGCTGGCGGAACAGACCGAAGTGATAGTTCAGACCGATACCGTCTCCCGGAAGTCCAAGCGTTGCGATGGAATCCAGGAAGCATGCTGCCAGACGGCCGAGGCCTCCGTTTCCAAGGGACGGCTCCATTTCCATCTCCTCGATCTCGGTCAGCTCTCTTCCGTGAGCGGCGAGTGCTTTCTCTACTTCCTCGTACATGCCAAGGTTGATCAGGTTATTGGACAGCAGTTTTCCGATCAGAAACTCTGCTGAAATATAATACAGCTTCTTACTTCCGGTGTTTCTTTTGCGACCTGCCATCTCCTGTTTGGTGATCACCATCAGGGCTTCAAAGATTTCGCTCTTTGTGCAGTTGTCCAGATCTCTTCCAAAACGCTCTTTTAAGATTGCCTGAATTCTTTCTTCCATTGTTTTCTTCTCCTTATTGCTGTGGGTTATTTTCCGCAGTATGGTTTTGTGGATTCTCGCACGACAAGTTCACCGCCGTACACTTTGCTGCAGGGTTCTTCTTTTCCTGAAATCAGGGCGAACAGCATCTTCGCCGTCTCTGCGGCAAGCTGTTCCACCGGCTGGCGGATCGTTGTGATGCTGGGTATATAATACTCTCCTGCATCGATTCCGTCAAATCCGGCAACGGAAATGTCGTCCGGCACGGAAAGCCCGGCCTCTTTTAAGGCCCTGCAGGCGCCGATCGCCAGCGTGTCCGCGGTGGCGTACAGCGCGGTAAATTCCGTCTTTTTCTCCAGCATTTCCTTGGTTATCTTGTATCCTGCGGCAAAGGAATACGTATCATCCTTTGTCATGTGAAATACCAGGTCAGGGTCATAAGGTATCCCGTGATCCAGTAAAGCCTGGCGGTACGCATTCAGTCGGAGCCGTCCGATACTGATGTCGTCCTCGCAGGCAGTAATAATGGCAATGCGCCGGTGGCCGAGGCCGCAGAGATAATCTACCATCTTATAGCTTTCCCTGTAGTCATCGACCGATACGCTCGCGCACGGTTTTCCTCCGTCGGAGACCGCCCCGATCGTACTGATGACGTACGGAACCGGGATCTGCGCCATTTTCTCGTGCGGGTGTGTGAAGTTTCCGCCGAGGAAAATGATGCCGCGCAGCCGCTTCTCCTTGACGATCTCGATCGCGGAGTCCACCTCGTTTGCCTTTTCCTCTACTCGTTCAATAATGCAGGCGTATTTCTTTTTGCTCACAACCTCTTCAATCACACTGATCATGTTGTTGAAGAACATATTGTCCATACCTTTGACCAGAATGGCGATCGCTTTCGCATTCGACCGTTTCAGGTTTCTGGCGCTGTTGTTCGGCACGTAATTCGATTCGGCAATCACCTTTAAAATCATCTCTTTTGTCTCCGGGTTGATGTCCGGGTGATTGTTCATCGCTCTCGATACGGTACTTACGCCCACTTTACATTTGCGTGCTATATCTTTGATCGTTACCTGTTCCATGTTGCAGGCCACTCCTTTAGCTTCGTGTGTTTCATGCTTCTCCGGCCTGTCGTTCGCGCTGCCTTATTTTGCAGTACGTGCGGTAATCTTTGTCAGCCGGTTGATTCTCTTTGCCAGCTCCGGTGTAAACTGTCCCGGAAGAAGGCGCCATTTCCAGTTGTTTCCAAGGGTAGACGGATAATTGATTCTCGCCTCGGTGCCGAGTCCCAAGAACTCCTGCATCGGAGTGACTGCGAGATCTGCCACGCTCTCCATCGCCATGCGGATGAAGTCCCACGGAAGCTCCTCATCGGTGCTCTTTGCATTTCCCATGTACTCTTTGGAGAACTCGCGGTCTTCCTCGCTCATCACGTAATACCATCCAAGGAT
>CAVBNJ010000336.1:0-3298 GCA_963596755.1 bacterium | reverse complement strand
ATCCTCTGTCAGCACGCACAGACCGTAGGAGTTGATCATATCCGGGATACCATGATGGATTTCCGGATCGATGTGGTACGGACGGCCGGCAAGCACGATACCTCTGCGGCCGGTTTCCTTCATATACTGAAGGGTTTCCTCACCCTTTTTCTGCATGTCGCGTCTTGCAGCAGCAAGTTCTTCCCATCCGGCATGGACAGCGGCGCGGACCTCATCCTCCGGCAGACCGGAAAATTCTTTTGCAAGGCCGTCGGCAAGCACTTTCTCGCTTGTGAAAGCAAGGAACGGATTGCGGAAGGTGATGGAATCATCCTGCAACTCGTCCACGTTGTTTTTGATGTTCTCCGCGTAGGAAGTAACGATCGGGCAGTTGTAGTGGTTGACAGCCTCCGGAAACTCGGTGCGCTCGTACGGGATACACGGATAGAAGATGAATTTCACACCGTGGCGTAAGAGCCAGGTCACATGGCCGTGCGCCAGTTTCGCCGGGTAGCACTCGGACTCACTCGGGATGGACTCGATACCGAGCTCATAAATCTTACGGCTCGAGGTAGGAGAGAGTACCACGCGGTATTTTAACTGCGTGAAGAAAGTATACCAGAACGGATAGTTCTCGAACATGTTGAGGACTCTCGGAATGCCGACCTCTCCGCGGATGGCTTCATCCTGCGGCAGCGGCTGGTAGCCGAAGATTCGTTTATATTTGTATTCGAACAGGTTCGGAATGTGATCCTTGTTCTTTTCTTTTCCGATACCGCGCTCGCAGCGGTTGCCGCTGATGTACTGGCGTCCGCCGGAGAATTTGTTGATCGTCAGACGGCAGCTGTTCGTACATCCCTTGCAGTTTGCCATCGTGGTGGAGTATTTCAGCTCATTGATCTTCTCGATGGAGAGCATCGTGGTTTCCTGATCAGCAGAATAGCGTTCTCTTGCGATCAGCGCAGCACCGAAGGCACCCATGATGCCGGCGATGTCCGGGCGGATGGCTTCGCAGTTTGCAATACGCTCGAAACTTCGAAGAACGGCGTCGTTGTAGAACGTACCGCCCTGTACAACGATGTGGCGTCCAAGCTCTGTCGCATCGGAAACTTTAATTACCTTATATAATGCGTTCTTGATAACGGAGCAGGCAAGACCGGCGGAGATATCAGCAACGGAAGCGCCCTCTTTCTGCGCCTGTTTTACCTTGGAGTTCATAAATACGGTACAGCGGGTACCAAGGTCGATCGGGTGTTCTGCAAACAGTGCCTCGTGTGCGAAATCCTGCACGCTGTAGTTCAGGGACTGCGCGAACGTCTCGATAAAGGAACCGCAGCCGGAGGAACATGCCTCGTTCAGCTGTACGCTGTCTACGGTGCCGTTTTTGATCTTGATGCACTTCATATCCTGGCCGCCGATATCGAGAATACAGTCGACTTCCGGATCGAAGAATGCTGCGGCGTAGTAATGGGAAATCGTCTCAACCTCGCCCTCGTCCAGCATCAATGCGGCTTTTATAAGCGCCTCACCGTAACCGGTGGAACAGGACCAGGCGATCTGTGCGGAATCCGGCAGTTTGGAATAGATTTCCTGAATCGCGCGGATCGATGTGCCGAGCGGATTTCCGTGGTTGTTGCTGTAGAAGGAATACAGTAAGGAGCCGTCCTCGCCGACCAGCGCAGCTTTCGTGGTTGTGGAACCGGCGTCAATGCCGAGATAGCAGTTTCCCTCGTAAGTAGCAAGATCGGCCGTCACAACGTTGTTGACACTCTGGCGAGCCAGGAATTCGTCGTACTCTGCCTGATCTTTGAACAGCGGCTCAAGACGGGCAACCTCGAAATCAATCGCAACTTTCTCTTCGAGCCGTTTTTTCAGCGCGAGAAGAGAAACTTCGGTTTTTCCATCTGCATTCATCGCGGAACCGATGGCTGCAAACAGGTGAGAGTTGTCCGGGGCGATCGTGTGCTCCTCGTCGAGCTTTAAGGTGCGGACAAATGCCGTCTTTAACTCAGAGAGAAAGTGCAGCGGGCCGCCGAGGAAGGCAACGTGGCCGCGGATCGGTTTACCGCAGGCAAGACCGGAGATCGTCTGGTTGACAACCGCCTGGAAAATGGAAGCGGACAGATCTTCTTTTGTTGCACCGTCGTTGATGAGCGGCTGGATATCGGTTTTTGCGAAGACACCGCATCGTGCTGCGATCGGGTAGATCGCCTGGTAATGTTTGGCGTACTCATTTAATCCTGTTGCATCGGTCTGCAGAAGGGAAGCCATCTGGTCGATGAAAGAACCGGTACCGCCGGCGCAGATACCATTCATACGCTGCTCGACATTGCCGCCCTCAAAGTAGATGATCTTCGCATCCTCACCGCCGAGCTCGATGGCAACGTCGGTCTGCGGAGCGAGTGCTTTTAAGGAAGTGGAAACCGCAATAACCTCCTGGGTAAACGGGATGCCAAGGTGGTTGGCAAGTGCCAGACCGCCGGAACCTGTGATGACAGGCTGCAGGGTCAGTTCGCCCAGTTTTTCGTGCGCCTCACCGAGCAGGTGGGCGAGGGTTTCCTGAATGTTTGCAAAATGGCGTTCGTAATCGGCAAAGAGAAGCTGGTTCTCTTCGTCCAGAATCGCGATTTTTACTGTGGTGGAACCGATGTCGATTCCGAGTGTATATTTTTTATCAGTCATGAATCAAACTCCTTTTATAATAAGAAACAATCTCAACACATTATACGACAAAAAATAAGGAAATACAATTGGAAAAAGAGCAATGTCTTATGAAAAAAGTATAAAGTCCTTGTGAAAAATGGAGAAAAAAAGAAAAATCGGGCATTGTCAAAAACGGGATTTGCCTGTATACTAAAAATAGTATGCTCTGCATGAAAAACAGACGGCAGGGTCATTGAGAAAGGATGAAAAGCATTATGTATAAAATTGTGAAAATGGAAGGAAGAGCGAAGCACGCCCACATGGAAACCGTGCACGGCAATATCGAGACTCCGGTCTTTATGAATGTCGGCACCGCGGCTGCGATCAAAGGCGCCGTTTCCACAGAGGATCTTCAGCAGATCGGCACACAGGTAGAGCTCTCCAACACATATCACCTCCACGTGCGCCCGGGCGATGAAGTCGTAAAGAAGATGGGCGGACTTCACAAATTTATGGTCTGGGACAAACCGATCCTGACCGATTCCGGCGGATTCCAGGTATTCTCCCTGGCGGGCCTTCGGAAAATCAAGGAGGAAGGCGTTTACTTCAACTCCCACGTAGACGGAAGAAAGATTTTCATGGGACCGGAGGAGAGTATGCAGATCCAGTCCAATCT
>CAVBNJ010000335.1:0-3307 GCA_963596755.1 bacterium | reverse complement strand
GTTTATCTCTATTCCGGCATGGCTGACGTAGCGAGAGCAACCCAGGATGAGGAACTGCTGAAAGCCTGCGAAACCCTCTGGAACAATATGGTACATCAGAAAATGTACGTGACCGGCGGAATCGGTGCAACCCATATGGGAGAGGCATTCTCCTTCAACTACGATCTGCCGAACGACACCGCCTACGCAGAAACGTGTGCATCCATCGGCCTCGTGTTCTTTGCGCGCCGTATGCTGGAAATCCAGGCAAAAGCAGAGTATGCGGATGTGATGGAATTAGCCCTCTACAACGGCGTTCTCTCCGGTATGGCACTCGACGGAAAGAGCTTCTTCTACGTCAACCCGCTGGAGGTACTGCCGGAGGCGTGCCACAAAGATGAACGGAAATTCCACGTCAAACCGATCCGCCAGAAATGGTTTGGATGCGCATGCTGCCCGCCGAACCTTGCGAGAACATTAAGCTCGATTGCAGCTTATGCATATACCGAGAACGACACTACCCTGTACGTACACCTGTATATGGGCGGAACACTCGAGGGCGAGAAAGTAAAAGCAAATATCACCTCCGAATTCCCATGGGACGGCCACGTTTCCCTGACCTGCGAGAGTGATACAAAAGAGCCGTACACCTTCGCCTTTCGCATCCCGGGCTGGTGCAGCGGATATGAGAAAGAAATTCCGGAAAGTGCATCCGTGGAAGAAAAAGACGGCTATCTGTATGTGACAAAAGCATGGACCAAAGGCGAGACGATCCGCCTGAATTTCCCAATGGAGATCCAGCTTCTGGCATCCAACCCGCTTGTGCGCGAGGACGCTGGACGCGTTGCCGTAAAACGCGGACCAGTCGTTTACTGTATGGAAGAAGTGGACAATGGAAAGAACCTGCACCTGACGAAAATCTGCGTCAACGGCAGCAGAACCGCCGAAGCAGTTGATGAGATGGGCGAGCACTTCGTGCGTGTAACAGCAGAAGGCCGCCGCGTGAAGATGGGTGATGCCGAGAAACAGCCGCTGTATCACCTGTATCAGAAGGAAGAGGAAGAAAACACCGAGCTGAAGCTGATCCCATATTATATGTGGAACAACCGCGGCGAGGGCGAAATGCAGGTATGGATCCGCGCATGCGAATAAAGCAATAAAGAAGAAATAAAAAAAGTCCGGAAAAGCGGTTTGCCTCATAGAGGAATTACCGTTTTCCGGACTTTTTCATATCATAATTATTTTCTGCCTCTCATGGAAAGACTGCCGAAAGCAGACTGAATAGCCGGCAGAATCACCAGCACAACAGCGACGACGATCATTCGATCCACAAAGTCCGTCAGAGCCTGTACAACGCAGACAGACAGCGTCAGATTCAGGCCGAGGCTGTGAAGAAGCTGTACCAGCACGGTAGAACCGGAGGAAGTAATTCCGCCGAAGACAACTGCCGTGATGGTGGAACTAACCACTGTGCCCGGAAGCGAGATCACAAGCGCAGCCGGAAACAGTTTCCAGCCCATGGTACGGAGGGAAAGTCCCTCGCTGCGGGAGCCTGTCGTATGGTACGGGCGGAGTTTACGGAACACAAGACCTGCGACAAGACCGATGATCAGCTGAACCGGGATATAGTAAAAGGCATAGACATCACTCGTCATACCCGAAATCAGTCCGGAGATCAGTCCAGGAACGAGGCCGGCAACCGGGCCGAACAGAGCGGCTGCCAGAACCGTTCCGATAGAGTCAAGGTAAACCGGAAGGCGCAGCAGCAGGGCTACGGTACCGCCGAGAATATTGATGACACCGCAGAGTGCCAGCGTTGTGATCTTTAACGTACGGTTTGTATTCATCTTACCTCGCCTCCTTTCTCGGCCTGAAACATCGTCTCATGCGGGAACACCGGAGGCGCGGTGAGAATCTGGTCGAGAACCGGTGCGGATTCCTCCTGTGGCACGCCGAGGACGCGCTCGAAGAACATCAGGAAGAAGCGGCGCACATCGACCTGCGTCAGAATGTGGCTGTTCGGTGCTTTCTGATAAAAATTCATCGCATCGACAACGGTCTGGCCGAGGCAGAGACCGTTTGTTTCCACCTGCGTGTAGGCATCAAAGCCGCTGCAGAGCGACGGATCCACAAGGTAAGCGGCCGCGAGCGGATCGTTGATGACACATCCGATGACCTTTTCCTGTTTCCAGTGGAAATCAAAATAGAAGCGAGTCAGCTCCTCAATGCGGGTTCCGACTTCCGGATTTACGCATTTCATATATTCCACGAGATTCGGTGTCAGAACGATTTTTCTGGTGACATCCAGTCCGATCATATGAAGCTTTTTGCCGGCAAGCTGCGGCAGCTCGGAGAAAGCGCGGAACACTTCGGCTGCGGCGTCCGGGTCGCACCAGTAATTGTACTCGGCAACCGGAGAGCAGTTTCCGTGGCTCTTGTAGCTTCCGCCCATGGAGACGAGAGCTTCCAGGTTCGTAAGGCATTCCGGCGCGCGGGAGATGACTTTTGCAAGGTTCGTCATCGGTCCGAGAGCAAGAATTGTAACATTCGGGGTTGTTTTTAAAGTTTCGATCAGGAAAGAAACAGCGTCCTCTTTCGGTGTAAGGCCTTCTGCATCCGGCCAGCCCGATTCGCCGAGGCCGTCCATACCGTGCGTATCCATCGCATCCACGTAGTCGCGGACCAGAGGAGTTTCCTCGCCGACATAAACCGGGACATCTGGTTTTCCGATCATAGAAAGAATTTTGAGGGCATTTTTTGCGCCCATAGAAGCGGGTACATTTCCGCTGACTGTGGTGATGCCGATCAGATCCAGCTCTTTGGAAGCTGCGGTAAGCATCAGAGCGAGAGAATCGTCGATGCCGGGATCACAGTCGATGATCAGTTTTCTTGCATTCATTTTCCAATCTCCTTTTGAAAATAATTTTGAGATACTTGGTTTTTTATACTGGGAAGTTCACGAACCAGTCCGGATCTATAAAAATATCCGATTGCATAAATGCACGGGGACAAGTATAGCATAGTTTTGAAAAAGAATCCAGAAAAAACAAGCCTTGCCGGAATCAAAAAAATCGGTTATGGTATTAATAGAAGAAATGAGGAAGGAAAATACGGGAGAAAAGAAAATGGCAGATGGATTTTTAGCACCAGAGGGAAAATTCTATCCAAAAACAGAAAACTTTCATGCGCAGACTGCACGGATCATTTTAGGACCGGACGGCCAGACGGAGGAGCCGATTCAGGAACTTTTACGCCGCGGTTATATTTTGTTTGTGGGCTTCCACAAACCCGGCGAGGCAGAAAACCTGCAGTCTGACATGGACTATGT
>CAVBNJ010000334.1:0-3322 GCA_963596755.1 bacterium | reverse complement strand
GAACTGAATCGTCTGAAAGAAATCGAAAAGAAATACAAAATCGCCAAAATCAGAAACACTCGCTGGCTGGAATTATATGAACACTCCATTATCAACAATCTTATGAATGTATATCATGCCGTCAAATGCCTCGATTTAAAAATCTACGATGCAAAAACAGCATTGGAAAAAATCGAACCCAGCATAAAAGAAATCGATGCCACCACCAGAGAATGCATGATGCTTTTACCAAGTTATTCCAATCATACCTTTGAAGACCTTGAACTGATTGCTTACCTTGAAAAAGAAATCCCGGCTCTGGGCGGACTTTTCGAGAGAAATGATATGATTTCTGGCTACCATACATCCGCTGATCTTTGTTTATTAAGCACAGTTTTCAAAAACGTAAAAGAATATGTGCAGAATTATTCGGATCAGCCTTTTACCTGCCAGCTTTCTCTGGATAAAGCAGACTGGTTAGTTGTTCATCTTAGTTCTCCTGTCGCAGACTCAGAAAATATTTCTTACTTTAAACGGGATGTCACAAGAGTCGCACAAATGTGGACGGAAGATCACATTAACGATTATTACCATTATCCGCTTAAACTTGTGATTGCCCAATTATATATGCAGGATATGAATGGATTTATGTCCTATCGTATTGAAAATGACTGTATGGTTTTTGATTTCCATTTTTCTACGCCGGAAAAAGAAAATTACCGTTCCTCTATCGAATTTCAGGAAATAAATCTTGTAAAATTCCTCAAAAATTACACAGTTTCTCGTGAAAACATGATTTTTTCCCCGTCAGACATTAAAACAATGACGCTTAATACAAACGAACAGCTTTTAACAGAAATCCTGAATAACTTTGAATATTTCTTCAGCAGTATGTTATATTCGAAAGAGCATTCCTCGATACTCATAACCTTGAAAAAATCAGATGCAGCCTGTGAAATCTTTCTGTCTTTCCATTCTCAAAGAATAGACGAAATGCCGGAGTTTGCAAAAGAAACTTCTCAATATTTAAGAAACCGAAACGCACCTCTGTCAGAGCATATTTCCCTTTCTTTGCTGATGCTCGAAATCAAAATGGAACAGCTCGGCGGAAGTGTCGATCTTTCTTCTGATGAAGATATATTCAACTGTAAATTACTTTTTCCTACTGCATAATACAATGTGGGAGCTATCTTAATTGACAAACCACAAAATACTTGTCAATCAGGATGCTCCCACAAATTTTTAATATTTATTCTTTCCCCAGCAAATACTGATAAATATCCCTCTTCGTCACCCCGCGGTCCTTCGCTACGAGTTTCATTGCTTCTTTCCTCGCGATCCCCTGGTCTTCGTACTGTTTCATATGATCTTCAATTGAAATCTCCTCAAACGCAGCCTTCGCCTCGTCCTCAATTTCTTTCTGGCTCCTGCCTTCAATCACAAGTACGCATTCCCCTTTCGGATCTTCCTGCTCATAGCGGGTGATTGCATCTTCAATGGTCGTCTGCCATGCGGTTTCGTGTTTCTTGGTCAGCTCCCGGCAGAGTGTCAGTCTGCGGTTGCCAAGTGTTTCCAGCAGTTCCCGCAGTGTCTTCAGCAGATGATGCGGCGCCTCGTATACGATCATCGTTCTCGTCTCGTTTTTCAGCCGCTCCAGCGCCAGCTTATGCTCCTTTTTATCCGGCGGAAGAAATGCTTCAAACACAAATCTTCTCGTCGAAAGCCCCGACAGCGTCAGCGCCGTCACGCACGCACACGCGCCCGGCAGGCTTGTCACTTCGATGCCGGCCTCATACGCCATCTTCACCAGCTCCTCACCCGGATCGGAAATTCCCGGCGTTCCGGCGTCGGTGATCAGTGCAATGTTCGTTCCCGCCAGCAGCTTCTGCACCAGCTCGCAGCCCTTGTCGTATTTGTTGTATTCGTGATAACTCGTCATCGGCGTGTGAATCTCAAAGTGATTCAGCAGCTTAATGCTGTTTCTCGTATCCTCCGCCGCGATCAGATCGACCTCCTGCAGAATGCGGATCGCACGGAAGGTCATGTCCTCCAGATTTCCAATCGGTGTTGCGCACAAATATAATTTTCCTGCCATGTTCTTATCTCCCGTCTCCATATAATTCCCGGATGTCCCTCGTATACACGCCCGGCGTCTCATACACGATCAGTGGTTTCTCCACGGTAATTCTCGGATTCCCGCCTTTCATCGCCTCAATCAGCACCATGTTCGGCTCTTTATCCACAAACGGATACACCAACTGCATCCGCTTCGGTTCCAGATGATACTTTTTCAGCGTCGAAAAAATCTCCGCCAGCCGGAACGGCCGATGCACTAAGTAAAACCGCCCTTTCGTCTTCAAAACCGCCGATGCCTCTTTCGCAATATCATCAAACGAACACAGCACCTCATGCCGTGCAATCGTCTTCGCCTCGAGTGCATTCGTCAGCCCGTGCTGCCCCGTCATGTACGGCGGATTGCACGTTACCACATCAAACGATTCTTTTCCAAACATCTGCGACGCCGCTTTCACATCTCCCTGAAAAATCTCAACATCCTTTTCCAGATGATTATACCGCACACTCCGCTGCGCCATCTCCGCGCTGTATTCCTGAATTTCCAGCCCGGAAAAATGCTCCCCATTCGTCTTCGCCTTCAGCAGAATCGGCACAATTCCCGACCCCGTGCAGAAATCCATCGCACGCTCCCCGCGCTTCACCTTCGCGTAAGATGCCAGCAGCACCGCGTCGATGCCATAGCAGAAGAGGGATGGATTCTGTATCATCCAGTAACCGTTCTGCAGATCATCGAGCCGCTCGCCCGGCTTCAAAAATTCTTCTTTTCTATCCAAAATGAAAATCCCTCCTCCTGCTGATGATTCAAAGCACCATCACACAAAAAGAAGCGTCAGTTTTACCCGGCGCTTACTTTTCAAAATGCATTCTAAATCAATCTTATTCCGGCTGTTTTGCCTCTTCCGAAGAAGCCTGCTCCCCGGAGCTGTTTCTGTCTTTTTTCTTTTCTTTGCCTTTTTCTTTCTTATGCTTCGGCTTGAACTTGAGCTCTTCCACCGGGTACTCCCGCATTTCCTTCTCGTCGTTCACATCCACCAGCACCTTCACGATCTGGCGAAGCACATTCACACCGGAAACCTCACCCTTCATGCCGTCCGGCAGTGTCACAAGATCACCGACACCCGGCAGCTTGCGGTTCAGGTACTCGTAAGTTTCCTGCTCATTTTTCAGACAGCACATCAGTCGTCCGCAGACGCCCGAAATCTTTGTCGGGTTCAGGGACAGGTTCTGCTCTTTTGCCATCTTGATCGAAACCGGCGCGAACTCGGAC
>CAVBNJ010000333.1:0-3327 GCA_963596755.1 bacterium | reverse complement strand
GATCGACAACGAGATCGGCCATGAGGGAAGCGATGTCTGCTACTGCGAAAACTGCCGGAAAGCTTTCCAGACGTATCTGTCGAAAAAGTTTGCAGGGGATATTGATGCGTTAAACGAGACGTATGGAACCACGTTCTGGTCCCAGGAGTACAATGAGTTCTCTGAAATCCCGACCCCGACGGAGACGATCACGACCCACAACCCGGCACTCCGCCAGGACTGGGAGCGGTTCCGCAGCCAGTCGATCGTGGATTTCATGGCATTTCAGGCAAACCTGATCAAAAAGATCGCACCGAATGCCGTTGTCATGCACGACTTCCCGGGCGGCGGTCTTGGAAAACACGTGGACTATTCGAAAGTGGCAAAGACACTCGATCAGGTGGCATACAACAATTATCCGGTCTGGGGCGGTCAGAAAGAGCCGATTGCGCCGCATGAGATTGCGTTTGCACTCGACTACATCCGCGGCTTGAAGGGCGAGAATTTCTGGATCACCGAGGCGATCATGGGAGCGCAGGGCCATGATGTGACGGGATTCCTGCCGCGTCCGAACCAGGCGAAGATGTGGTCTTACCAGAGTATGGCACACGGAGCTGATTCCCTGATGTATTTCCGTTACCGCGGAGCAACAAAAGGTGCGGAGCAGTTCTGCTACGGTGTCATCGATGCGGACAATGTGAAACGCAGAAAATTCTACGAAGTACAGAGCTTCTTCCATGATATTGCAAAATACCAGGAGGCGATGGAAGCTCCGGTGAAGAATGAGGCAGCGATCGTGTACGATTACGATTCCCTAGCATCGTTCCGGATCCAGCGTCAGAGCATTCTGCTCGATCCGGCAGCAGAGATGCAGAAATTCTACAAAGCATTCTACGATCAGAATGTCGGTGTGGATGTGATTCCGGAGGACAGAGACTTTTCTTCTTATAAAGTAGTAATCCTGCCGCAGATGATCATCACGAAGCCGGAGATGGAAGAAAAGGTAGAATCTTTCGTGAAAAACGGCGGAACCGTGATTGTGACCTACCGTCATGCCGTCAAAGATGCGGACAACAACGTTCCGTTCGGTGAGACGCTGCCGGTGCACTACAATGCGCTTGCGGGCCTTACGGTAGAAGAGACGGAAAGTCTTCAGGATTACGATGCATTCCCGGTTGTGGGAAGCGGCGTGTTCGAGGGCGTGGAAGGCGTCGGCGGAATCTTCCGCGATATGATTAAAGTGCAGGATGCGGAAGTGCTGTTCCATTACGCGGATGCGTTCTATCAGGAGTTTGCAGCCGTGACGAGAAAACAGACCGGCAGGGGAACGATGTATTACGTGGGATGCGGTCTGGAAGAAAAGATCACGAAGCTTCTGATGGAACAGGTGATGCAGGAATGCGGTTTCCAGATGGTGCCGTCCGAGGAAGGTCTTGAGATCGTAACAAGAGGAAACGAGAAGCAGAAGGTGACGATGTATATCAACCACAATGCGAAAGAAATGACGTATGGAGATATGACGCTGGCACCGTTTGCATGCAAAATTTTAGAAGCATAAAAGCAATAGTAAGATAGAAAACAGGCGCGGCCGACCGGAGCAGAAGAGCTTTGGACGGCCGCGTTTTTGCGCACGAAAAAAAGAATAAAAAATACAAATTTGCGTGTTGACAAGTGTCCGAAACCGGACTATAATAGCCAAAGAGTCCGAAACCGGACATAAAAAATGGGAGGTACCTATGGAGATCAAAGAGGTGATGAGCCTGATCGACGAGCAGAGAAAAGAGCAGGATGCCGTCTACCACAACGTGGCAGTGAAATTCGGCCTGTCGGATACGGCACTGATGATTCTTTACTTTGCGTCCGATCATGTGAGTACAGTAACACAGCAGGAAGTCTGCAATGCATGCTTTGTGCCGAAGCAGACGGTCAACACCGCGATTGCCGGGCTGGTGCAGAAAGGACTCGTAGAACTGGAAGTGATTCCGGGAACACGGAACAAAAAGAAAATTCTGCTGACCGAAAAAGGCTGGGAACTTGCCGCGTGTACGGCAGACCGGCTGCGCGAGGCGGAGATTCGTGCCTACGGAAGACTTTCCGCGGAGGAGCTGCAGAGCTTTCTGGATATGACGAGAAGGCTGACGACGGCACTGCGGGAAGAAATTGAGAAGATATAAAGGGGAAAGCAAAATGAATCAGAAAAAAGAAAAAATTCAGTTATCCGATCATTTTACGTACGGGCGGCTGCTCCGGTTTACACTGCCGTCCATCTGTATGATGATCTTCACGTCGATCTACGGAACCGTAGACGGCCTTTTTATTTCGAACTTCGTCGGCAAGACGGCGTTCGCGGCAGTCAATCTGATCATGCCGTATATTCAGATTTTAGGCGGCGTCGGCGCGATGCTCGGTGTCGGAGGAAGTGCACTCGTCGCAAAAACGCTGGGCGAGGGTGATATTCCAAAAGCGCAGCGCTACTTTACGATGATGATGTATCTGATGCTCGCGACGAGCGTCGTTTCCACCGTAGTCGGCATCGCAATTCTGCGTCCGGTCGGTTTTCTGTTCGGATCCTCGGAGGCGATGATCGGTGATGTTGTGACGTACGGAACCATCTGCCTGATCTTCATGGTGGCACTGCAGTCACAGTATACGTTCCAGAGTTACCTGATTGTGGCAGAAAAACCACAGTTTGCCCTGAAAGTTGTCATTGCTGCCGGTGTTTCCAATATGGTGCTTGACTTCTTATTTATGGCTGTATTTAAAATGGGTGTTGCCGGTGCAGCACTCGCAACGGGCCTCAGCCAGTGCATCGGAGGTCTGATCCCGCTGGCATGGTTTTTAAGCAAACGAAACACTTCGGCACTCCGTTTCCGGAAAACCAGACTGGAGCGCCGTCCGATGGTGCATGCCTGCATCAACGGTTCTTCCGAGATGATGTCCAGTATTTCGGCATCCATCACCGGCATTTTATACAACCGCCAGCTGATGAAGTACGCCGGTGAGGACGGCGTTGCAGCGTACGGTGTTGTCATGTATGCCGCATTTATTTTCATCGGTGTATTCGGCGGCTACGCACAGGGAAGCTCCCCGATTATGGGATACCACTACGGTGCACAGAATCATAAAGAGATGAAAAATGTGCTGAAAAAGAGCCTGACCCTGCTGGCAGGCGGCGCGGTAATTCTGACGACAGCGGCGATGCTTCTGGCACATCCGCTCTCTTCCATCTTTGTCGGATACGATGCAGCACTTGTGGAACTGACAACGAGAGCGTTCCGGATCTGTGCGATTCCGTTCCTCTTCATGTGGTTCAATATGTACACGTCCAGTTTCTTCACCGCACTGAAC
>CAVBNJ010000332.1:0-3333 GCA_963596755.1 bacterium | reverse complement strand
AAAAACAACGTCGCAGTCGCTTCCCGCAAAGCTTTCCTCGATCATTGCTCCGATACGTCTGTAGCCTCCCTGGCTGATCAGAACCAGTGCTTTCTTTCCGCATTTTGCAGCATACGTTCCAATGTTTTTCATTTCTCCTGCGCCCTGTAAATATTTAGAAGGGCTGATTAAAATTTTTGCCATCTCTGTTACGCTCCTTTTTTTGTTTTTTGAACGTCAGCCTCCGCTTCTGGCGTTTTCTGCGAAAAATAAGTTTACCGCAGAACTTGTCTTTATTATAATAACTGTACGGTAAAATTGCAAGAATATTTCCATCCAAAAAGAACCCCAGGAGTTGGTATCTCCAGGGGTTCTTCTGTTTATTCTGCCTGATCGTAGATGATTCTGTTTTCTTTTCTCGCATGCGTCGGAGTTTCTTTCGCAATATAGCCGAGCGGCACAATGGAATGGCACTGGTATTCTTCGCCGAGTCCCCATTTTTTCATGAGGGCCTGTCCTTTCGGTGTTTCAAATGTTTTTTCGCCGCGGGCAATGTAGATCGAACCAATGCCGAGATCTGCAGCTTCCAGCATCAGGTTCTGCGCGGCAACACAGCAGTCCTGCACATCGTTTGGATAGGTATGCGGTGCAAACAGATAGACAACGGTCGGCGCGTCATAAAAAGCATTCTGAATCGTACTGTCATCCGCAATGCTGCCGGATGGATTGCCGGTGCTTCTCGCCGGTCCGAAGATCTGACGGTTGATTTTTCCGAGTGTCGCATTCGTCTTCGCATCCTGCACCACAACGAATTTTACTGCCTGACGGCTGCCTGCATTCGGTGCCCAGAGGCCGGCTTCAAGGATTTTATCAAGTTCCTCCTGTTTGATCTGCTCCGGCTGGTAGAAACGGGTGGAACGTCTGGATTTGATTACGGATAAAATGTCTTTCATGGTAAAACTCCTTTCAAGTTGGACATAGACTCAAGTTCTTTATCTGTCCATTATTCTATCCCGGCTTTTCTTCCATGACAAGAAGGCACAAAAAAGTAACTGCCCCCGCCTCTGACTATCTATGTTTTTCTTTTCCCCGTTTTCTGTAATCTTCTTCTATCTTTTCTTTCCAGTTTCGGTCCAGACGCGCATTGCAGCGAACGGTGGTAATCGCCTCTCCGATCGCCTCATAGTTCAGTGCTGTTCCTTCGGCATCACATTGATAGGTTACTGCACGCTCTTCCTCTATGCCGAATTTTCTGGCCGTCGCCACGGCATCCATATTCGCTCCCAGAAACAGAAATTCCCATCCGTACCGGGTTTTCTGGCGTTCAATCATATGGCGGATCTGATCGCTGCTGTAATGACGGCTTGCATTTTCCATTCCATCCGTTGTAATAATGAACATGGTATGATTCGGCACATCTTCCGGTCTTGCATATTTATGTATCGTTCCTATATGATGAATCGCTCCGCCGATCGCATCGAAAAGCGCTGTGCATCCGCGCACCATATAGTCGTTTTCGCTCATCAATGGGATTTTCTGAATTTCCACCCGGTCATGAAGAACCTTTGTTTCGTCATCAAACAATACGGTCGACACCAGCACTTTTCCTTTTTGTTTTCTCTGTTTTTTGATCATGGCGTTAAATCCGCCAATAGTATCACGCTCCAGGCCGCTCATGGAACCGCTGCGGTCCAGAAGAAAGACAAGTTCCATCGTATCTTCTAAATTTGTTCTGTGCATTCTAAATGCCTCCTGTTCTTTGATGTTGTTCTTTGTTCTGTCTTTACTCTAAAACAAAAACAACGGCATTTGGTCGCTGAACAGGCGACATTTCTGCTATACGCCAAGGATTTGATTCGTGTACTGGAACAGCACTACATTTAACTGCATGATATCATACTGGTGATCCAGAATTGCCTTTTTCACAATCAGATCAAATTTACTGCTCGGACTGAACGCCCAGTCGGCACGCGCCATCAGATCAACGGCCTGATCCAGGTTCAGTTTCAGCGCAATACATAACGCCATCACTGTTTTCTTTTTCGGATGATAACTGGCGTCACACTGGATTTTGGAAAAATGCTTTCGATCCAGGTTGGCGGCTTTCCAGATCTCTTTATTTTCCATTCCAGACTGCCCGATCAGTTCAAATAATTTTTCATGAAATGTCGGGCCGAGCTGCTCCAGTTCTTCTTCCAGAGAACGTTTCGACGATGCCATTGTAAACTCTGGCGGCAAAGGTGCTGAATCATAAAATATCTCCTCCTGCGCCAAAATCTTACTTGCAAGACGGCGCCTGTTCTCCTCTTTCCGCTCGTAACGACCACGCCTGTTTTGATACTCTTTTACATAATTCGCATCTATGTACGAATCAATCTCCCCAACCATCTGCCGGGAAAGCTGAAACGCTTTTTTGTCAAACACGACCAAAATGATCTGCATTTCCTGCGTCATCAGAAATCGGCTGAATACAGAAATGGCAATCTGCAGTGCTTTATCTTTTGGAAAGCCGTATACACCAGTAGCAATCAACGGAAATGCAATGCTCGTGCACTCCAGCTCCACTGCTTTTTCCAGTGATTTTGTATAGCAGCTTTCCAGTATCTCAAACTCATGCGCCGTTCCGTCTTTCCAGATTGGTCCTACGGTATGGATGATATATTTGGCAGGAAGATGATATGCTTTCGTTACTGCCGCATCGCCTCTGGCTATCTCACCTATCTTTTTCCGCTCCTCCAACACCAGCTCACTCCCGGCAGCATCGTAAATGGCGCGGTCTGTGCCGCTTGCGTAAATTGGTTGAGGGTTGGCTGTGTTGACAATCGCATCGGCATGGACTTTTGTGATATCATTTCGGATGATTTTAAATGGCATGGGGATCACCTTCTTTCGTGGGGTTTATAGCTGTTTTACATTTTTCCGGGATTAAAATGACGTAAACTCTACACTTTTCCGGGGTTTCCATCGCATAAACTCTACACTTTTCCCGACTTTTATTCGTATATGCGTTACGTTTTCCCGGGTTTTATATAAAATCAGTACACATATTCGGCGCTAAGGCACACAATACTTAGGCACTTGCCTATATAAATGATTATTTAGAGGAGATGGCTAAGACCATTTTCGACTATTGGTTTGTACAATTTGATTTTCCAAATGAAAACGGAAAACCATATAAATCAGCAGGCGGTCAAATGTCATTTTGCAATGAATTGAATCGCGAAATCCCTCTAAATTGGGATTATATATCTATTGGAAATATTACAACCTGTCTTGATTCGGCAAGAATTCCTCTTTCCAACCAACAGCGTGAAAAAATGAAGGGCTCTATTCCATATTATGGTGCCACCGGTG
>CAVBNJ010000331.1:0-3350 GCA_963596755.1 bacterium | reverse complement strand
GTATTTACACTGTGCAGTATTTTTTATGTCCAACTCTTTGCTAAAATCTCTTATTTTCTGTTCTTCTGCTACTTAACAGCACACAGATTTTCATCAATCCAATCCTGAGCATCTTTTTCACTTACCTTAACCAGACGGGCAATCCTTTTGATATCTATCCCCTCTTCTGCCATAGAAATAACAACTTCCCTTGCCTTTTTCCGTTCGCCTTCTTCTCTGCTTTCCTGCATAATCTCATCAAATGCTTTGCACATATCTATTTCCTCCGCTTCTTCTGGAATTTCTATGTTGATATTTGTAATTGCACGAATCACTTTAGCTGCGTTTGCTTCGAGTACCATTCTGGCATTATTTTCCAGAAAGGAAGACCATTGTCGTTTATCTTTGGAATACTTAATGCATCCGATAACCTCCCTCAGACTTGTAGAAAATTTTTCCAGATCTTCCGCCTCTATTACCGCCGGATCAATCAGATGAATTTTGTAGTCCTGGACAAACTCTCTCAGTTCTTCCATCTCAAGATCCATCATCTCATGCAGCGAGACAGCTCCGTCCCACCGATCTGCGCCAAAATGAAACACCAACGTAATCACTGGCCGAAGCCTGTCATTTTTTCGAAAACCAGAAAGAAATTCTGCCCGTGTCTTTGTTTTTTTCTCTTTTATATTTCTAGCCGCAATCGCGGAAACCTGATTCCCATACTGCAGGGCATCATAGATCATATTTCGAACCGGCATCGCATAATGTACTTCTGTCTGATTTTCAATTCCAAGTAAAAGATACGTCGCATTTTCATCTGCCATAATGACAGCTGACTTCAGCAAATCACGATATTTCTGAATCGCCTCATCTTTCGCTTTTTCTTCTTTTAGCATCAGCTGTACGAACTCTGTTGTATCAAGCTCCTGCAATTTTTCCGGCTGAATCACCTTCCTTCCCTTAAAAATAAGGTAATTGAAAGCATCTGCAAACACTGTGTTTTCGCGCATATATGCTTTCGTTATTCCATCCTTTTTTCCCATTTGTTTTTCCTTACCTTTCCCACTTATCCACTCTCCGGGAATTTTCGGTAAGAATTTTCCTTGGACCAACTCTGTTTTGTTTTATTACTATATCATAGATGCGTTACTTCATCTACTATTTTTCTCTGAAATTTTTCTAAAATTTCTTATCATAAAAATGCCGACTGTTCATCATCCGCATATCTTTCGAAATGATGAGCAGTCGGCATTTCTATTTTACTTATTGCTTATTTCTTTATACAACCTGATCCTTCGCAATAAATACCGGGAAGGAATCTGTTCCTTTGAGTTGTTTTCCTGCGGATACGGTTACGTATTTATCGGAAACGACGTATTCGATCTCAGCGCCTTCTTCAATCACGGTATCCTGCATCAGAATACAGTTCTTTACTTTTGCTCCCTTGGCTACTTTGACGCCACGGAACAGGATGCTGTTTTCGATTTCGCCTTCGATGACGCAGCCGTCGGCTACCATGACGTTTTTGGCTTTGGAGCCGTCGATGTAGCGGGTCGGGTTGTCGTCGCGGACTTTGGTGTAGATCTGGTTTCCGGAGAACAGGTCATCCAGATTTTCATCTTTTAAGAGCTTCATGTTCTCATCGAAATAGCTCTTCATATCGTCGATTCTTGCCTGATAACCGGTGAACTCGTAGCCCTGAATGTTCAGTTTTTCAGTCTGCGGTGCCAGGATATCGCGCTCGAAGAATTTATTTCCGAGAACGAAGCCTTTCTTGATCTCATCGATCAGAAGCTGGCGCTCCATCACGTAGATGTTCATGGAAACGTTCTGCTCGCCTCTCTCCTCGGAATTGACGAAGATCTTGCTGATCTTCTGTCCTGCCATGGAGAAGGTGTAGTGCAGGGAATTGGTTTTCTCGTAGGAATCTTTGACGCCCTGCGGGATCTCCTGTTTGGTGTAGGCTGCGGTAACGTCCGCGCCGCTCTCGATGTGCTGGTTCAGCATATCCTTGAAGTCAAAATTGCAGGCGATGTTGGTGTCTGCCATGATGACATATTTTTCTTTCTGCCATTTCAGGAAATCCAGAACATTGGCAAGTGCCTCGACTCTTCCGGAGTACATCTGGATTTTCTTCTCAGCGTACGGCGGAACGATGTTCAGGCCGCCTTTTTTTCTGGCAAGATCCCACTCACGGCCGGATCCTAAATGGTCCATCAGGGAGTGATAGTTTTTGCGGACAATAATCGAAACATTTCCGATTCCGCAGTTTACCATGCTGGACAGAATAAAGTCCACCATGCGGTAACGGCTGGCAAAAGGAATGGAGGCCATCAGACGCTCGTTTACCAGCTCCGGCACCTGCTCGTCATAGCTGTTTGGGAAAATGATGCCCAGTGCATCTGCATTTGCGTTTACCATTCTTCTTCACCGTCCTTTACATTTGCATTTACCATCGCGTTCGGGCCTACCTTGGCGCCCTCACCGATATAAATACCGGAGCCGATGGTTGCTACTCCTTTTTCTCCGTCATGCGGCATCTCGCCGACTACTGCATTTTTTGCAATCACAACGTTTTCTGCCACGATACAGTGTTTTACAACCGCACCGGATTCGATGACGGTTCCGCCCATGATAACAGCATCTTCTACTTCTGCGCCCTCAGCAACTTTTACGCCGGAGAACAGGATCGAATGTTTGACATGGCCTGCAATGCGGCATCCATCGGTGATCATACAGTTTTCCACAACGGCGGTCTCGGTGATCTTATGACCTGTTTTTCCGCTGTTTCGGCTGTAAATCTTCCAGTCGTTGTCAAACAGGTTGATACCGCTGTGTTCCGGATCGAGGATCTCCATGTTTGCCTCCCACAGAGAGGTAATGGTTCCTACATCTTTCCAGTATCCGCTGAAGTGGTAAGCGTACATGTTGCGTCCGTCTTTTAAGAGATTCGGGATAATGTTGTTTCCAAAGTCGTTCGAAGAATTCGGATCTGCCTCGTCTTCAATCAGGTATTTTTTCAGGATATCCCAGTTGAAAATGTAGATACCCATGGATGCCAGATTGGATTTCGGCTGTTTCGGTTTTTCCTGGAACTCGGTGATCTTGTCGTTCTCGTCTGCTACCATCAGGCCGAAACGGGATGCTTCATCCCACGGCACTTCCATAACGGCAACGCTGAACTCTGCTCCTTTTTCCTTGTGGAAACGAAGGAAATCGCTGTAGTCCTGTTTGCAGATCTGGTCTCCGGAAAGAATGATGACGTATTCCGGATCGTATCTCTCGATGAATGGAATGTTCTGGTAGATGGCGTTTGCGGTTCCTTTATACCAGTCGGAGCCGGAAGCTTTCTGATAAGGAGGCAGCACATG
>CAVBNJ010000330.1:0-3380 GCA_963596755.1 bacterium | reverse complement strand
AGAAAATCGCCCTGTTTTTCGTAAATTAAAGGAATTAAGTGTTGACATTGCCGCAAAAAACATTAATAATGTACGTATGGCCATTTTGAGCATGGGCATGACCGGCGATTACGAAGTAGCGGTAGAAGAAGGCGCCACCTTAGTACGGGTTGGAACCGGAATTTTTGGCGAACGGGATTACAGTAAAAGATAAGACAAAATCTTCAAAAAAGAGTGACCCCGCGCATATTGCACGGCTGTCTGGCCAAATGCCACAGGACTAAAAATAGGAGAATAATAAAATGAGTGTTTTAGACAAATTTCTGGATGCCATCCGGCTGAACGACGATTACGATGCAGAGGATGCCGATTCGGATGGATTCTTCGATGAAGAAGACGATGATATAGAAGAAAAACCAAAGAAACGTTTCTTCCGTAAACTGGAAAATGACGATGAGGACGAAGAAGAGGACGAGCCGCAGGCAAAACCGGTTCACACCGCTCCGCGGAAACAGCCGGCACCGAAGAGCACCGTATCCAGCCAGACGGCTGCTGCACGTGCACCAAAGCCAGCCGCTCCGGTTTCCCCGAAAGTTACCCCAATGAGAAAGAAAGCAGGTGCATTAAATATGGAAGTATGCGTCATCAAACCGGCTTCCATGGAGGATACCCGCGAGATCGCGGATACGCTTCTGGCCGGATGTACCGTTGTACTCAACTTAGAAGGCATTGATGTGGATATCGCTCAGAGAATCATTGATTTCTGCTGCGGTGCATGCTACTGCATGAACGGAAGTCTGCAGAAGGTTTCCAGCTATATCTTCATCCTGACACCGTCCAGCGTGGAAATTTCCGGCGATATTCAGGATATCTTAAGCGGAGCGTTTGATCTTCCGAATATCCGCACAGATTATTAAAAGCCAACGATTGATATACTTGGCAGCGAAAGAAAAAAGCATCAGATGCAGAATTCTGATGCTTTTTTCATGAAAGAACTTACAGGAGGCATAAATCATGAAAACACTTACTGTTAAAAGAGAGGGCGCATCTACGGAATTTTCTTATGAAATCGTATGGGATGGAAGCTATGAGCGCCTCGCCGGCTGCGTGGAAAAATTAAATCTCCCTGCAAAAAAAGCCTGCATTGTCACAGACAGTACCGTTTCCGAACTGTATCTGGAAGAAGTAAAAAATGTACTGTCCCCACTGTTTGAAACCGTAACCGCCTTTGTTTTCCCAGCCGGTGAGCAGAGCAAAAACCTGGATACCGTAAAGGATCTGTACACCCATCTGATCGAAAACCACTACGAGAGAAAAGATCTTTTATTCGCGCTCGGCGGCGGCGTTGTCGGAGATCTGACCGGCTATGCGGCAGCAACGTATCTGCGCGGCATTGACTTTATCCAGATCCCGACGACACTGCTTGCGCAGGTAGATTCCAGCGTCGGCGGAAAAACAGGCGTTGATTTCGACCAGTACAAAAATATGGTCGGCGCATTCCATCATCCGCGTCTCGTGTATATGAACATGGCAACCTTAAAATCGCTGAACGGTGAACAGTTTGCCTGCGGTATGGGGGAAGTTCTGAAAACAGGACTGATCCGTGATGAAAAATTCTATATCTGGACCATCAACCATATGTCCGAAATTGAAGAGCGGATTGAGCCGGTCCTGACAAAAATGATTCAGAAATGCTGTGACATCAAACGCCAGGTTGTAGAAAACGATCCGACCGAGCAGGGCGAACGCGCTGTCTTAAATCTCGGCCATACCATCGGTCATGCCATCGAGAAACTGAAAAACTTTGAACTGCTCCACGGTCAGTGTGTTGCACTTGGAACCGTAGCAGCTGCCTACATTTCCTATAAGAGAGGTTATCTCTCCGATGAAGAATTTTACGAAATCCGCGACATGAACGTCGGTTTCTATCTGCCGATCACCGTGGACGGTCTGAAATCCGAAGATATTCTTGCGGCTACCAAATCAGACAAGAAAATGGAACAGGGCACGATCAAGTTTATCCTTCTGGAGTCGGTCGGCCATGCCGTTGTGGACCGCACCGTTACGGATGAGGAAATGCTGGAAGCTATCAATTCTATCAATGGAGACCTGATTGATGAAGAGTAAAAAAATTTCGCCGCTGGCCGTTTATCTCGTCTGCGCGGCAGCGATTCTGCTTCTGTTTGCAGCAGATCAATATACAAAAGCACTGGCTGTCCAGCATTTAAAGGATCAGCCGTCAATTGAGCTGATTCCCGGTGTTCTGGAGCTTTTTTATCTGGAAAACCGCGGCATGGCATTCGGCCTTCTGCAGGATCAGTACTGGCTGTTCGCCGTGATGACCGTGCTGTTTCTGATTGTCACGGCTGCTGCCTTTTACAAACTGCCGAAAACACGCCGTTTCGTGCCGCTCTTTGCGGTTCTCACGGTTCTGACAGCCGGAGCAATCGGAAATTTTTATGATCGTTTTCTGCATCATTATGTAGTTGACTTTATCTACGTTTCCCTGATCAACTTTCCGGTCTTTAACGTAGCGGATATCTATGTTACCGTATCGGTTGCTGTCTTTTTGCTGCTGTATCTGCTGTACTACAAAGACGAGGACTTTGCATTTCTGCATAAAAATGCGAAAAAGGAGGACGCAGATGGCTGAAGAAGAACACATGCTGGAAGTTACACCGGATTTTGACGGGAAGCGGATTGATCAGTGCCTGGCAGCTTCTTTTTCAGACTGCTCACGTTCCTTTTTGCAGAAGCTTCTGAAAGACGGAAAAGTTTCCATCAACGGAAAAGTCCAGAAAGCAAGCAGCAAGGTTGCATCCGGAGATACGATTCTGGTGCTCATGCCGGAACCGGAAGAGCTGAATGTAGAACCGGAAAATATTCCGCTCGATATTCTCTATGAGGATGAAGATCTTCTTGTCGTCAATAAACCAAAGGGAATGGTTGTGCATCCGGCGGCAGGCCACAGCAGCGGGACACTGGTCAATGCCGTTCTGCACCATTGCCGTGGAAATCTCTCCGGCATCAACGGCGTTCTGCGCCCCGGAGTCGTCCACAGAATCGATATGGATACGACGGGTGCCCTGGTTATCTGCAAGAGCGATTTCGCCCATCAGAGCCTCGCTGAACAGCTCTCCGTGCATTCCATTACCAGAAAATACCGGGCGATCGTCCACGGAAACTTAAAAGACGACGAAGGAACGGTGCGCGGTGCCATCGGCCGTCATCCAACGGACCGAAAGAAGATGGCGATTAACGAACGGAATGGAAAACCGGCCGTTACGCATTATCGTGTGCTGGAGCGTTTTGGAAATTATACGTATATTGAATGTCAGTTAGAAACCGGACGGACGCATCAGATCCGCGTACACATGGCAAGCATCGGTCAGCCGCTGCTC
>CAVBNJ010000329.1:0-3398 GCA_963596755.1 bacterium | reverse complement strand
CTTTAGAATCTAATTATAGTTTATTCCCAATCTTTCGAATGATACCATTTTCTTCTGCACAAAAAAAGAAACGGTGCCGTTTACTTAAAAACAGCTCCGTTTCTTTTTCTCATCTTTTTTATTTTTTTGCCTCTTCCGGATGGGCATCGCCCTTTCCTTTCAGGTTCTTTCTCGCTTTGATTTCGTCGAGTTCATCAAAGATATAGTCATTTAATACTTTGATATACGTTCCTTTCATACCGCTGGAACGCGACTCGATGACACCGGCGCTCTCAAATTTGCGGAGCGCGTTTACGATCACGGATCTTGTGATGCCGACGCGGTCTGCGATTTTGCTTGCAACCAGGATTCCCTCGTCGCCGTTCAGCTCATCGAAGATATGAATGATGGCTTCCAGCTCGGAGAAGGACAGGGTGTTGAATGCTGATTTGACCACCTGAACCTTACGGTTTTCCTCCACGTTCTCCTCATTGACGGAACGCATCATCTCCAGGCCGACAACGGTGGTGCCGTACTCGCTGACGATGATATCGTCGATGTCGTACTGCGGCTGTGGATTGCAGCGGTACATAAATACGGTTCCGAGACGTTCTCCTGCGATCTCGATCGGGCAGATAATTGCGGTGTAGCGCTCTACACCAGGCCGCTCAAAGCCGAGAGTCTGCAGATTGACATTCTCCTTTGTGGAGAGTACGCCGAGGAGACGCTCGTTTAATGCGGCATCGACATAACCGCCCACCTTATCCTCGATCAGCTCCGTAATTTCTTCCACGCCCGGGCAAAGACTGATTCCCAGCACTTTTCCTTTTTTACTGATGACCAGGATATTGGAACTTAATGTGTCCATCAGCACTTCACAGATATCGTTGAACACGACCTTGGTGGAATGGTTGTTATGAAGCAGCTTGTTGATTTTTCTGGTTTTATCCAGCAGTTGTACGCTCATGTTCTTCTCCTTTCTTTATTTTCTGCATTTTTTCACGCTTCTATCGAAAAAAATGCACACTGATGCCTTTGTCAGACAACCCTTAAAACTAAGCTCATTCTATCATGTAGTTTTCCGGAAATCAATATATTTTTCAGAAAACTATAAATTTTATAAAAATTCATACTAGAAAAGCGGTCCGTACCAGTTTTTTCACCGGTACGAACCGCTTTGTCTGCATTTTTTCGTATTTTATTTGTCTTCGTCTTTCTTTTCGCGTGCTTCCACGTAGCCGCACTGCTCGTCCGCGCAGACCAGCTTATTGCCTTTTTCCAGCATGTAACCGCCGCACTGCGGGCACTTCTTGGCAGACGGTCTCTGCCAGGACATGAAATCGCATTCCGGATTGTTTTCGCATCCGTAGTATTTCCGTCCTTTTTTCGTTTTGCGCAGGATGACTTCTTTTCCGCATTTCGGACACGGAACGCCGATCTTTTCCAGATACGGCTTCGTATTCTTGCAGTCCGGGAATCCAGGGCAGGCGAGGAATTTTCCGTGCGGGCCGTATTTCACAACCATGTTGCGGCCGCAGTTCTCGCAGATGACATCCGTCACTTCATCCTCTACCTTAACCTCTGCAAGGTTTTTCTCTGCCTCCTGAACGGCCTGATACAGATCCGGCCAGAAGTTCTCCACAACTGTCTTCCACGGAACACTTCCGTCTCCGACCTTGTCGAGCAGAGCCTCCATCGTCGCGGTGAAGTTGACATCCACGATGCTTGGGAATGCCTCTTTCATCATGTTGTTGACCACTTCGCCGAGCTCCGTCATGTAGAGGTTCTTGTTCTCCTTTGCCACGTAGCGGCGGTTGATGATCGTTGTGATCGTCGGCGCATACGTACTTGGACGGCCGATGCCGAGCTCCTCCAGTGTCTTGACGAGCGATGCCTCGGTGTAGTGTGCCGGCGGCTGTGTAAAGTGCTGCTGCGGATCCATCTTATCCAGTGCCAGTTCCGTTCCTGCTTCCAGGCTTCTGACGGCGGCGTTGTTCTCTTTCTTTTCCTCATCCGGATCGGTGTAGACAGACATGAAGCCGTCGAACGCCAGACGTGAGGAAGCTGCCGTGAAGAGATACTCTCCTGCTGTGATCCGCGCGGAAATCGTCTCATAGACGGCCGGCTGCATACGGCTTGCCACAAACCGCTTCCAGATCAGCTGATACAGACGGAACAGGTCTCTTGGCAGAGATTCTTTTACCATCACCGGTGTATTCGTCACATCGGTCGGACGGATGGCCTCATGCGCATCCTGTGCCTTGCGGTTCTTGTTCTCGGTCGTATCACCGCTTGCGGTGTACTTAGCTCCGTACTGCTCCTGGATAAAGGAACGGGCTGCCGCATCGGCTTCTTCGCTGATTCGTGTGGAATCGGTACGCAGGTAGGAAATCAGGGCGATCGTTCCCTTTCCTTTGACTTCCACGCCCTCGTAGAGCTGCTGCGCCAGACGCATCGTCTTCTGGGTGGAGAAGTTCAGCACCTTCGATGCCTCCTGCTGCAGGGTACTCGTGGTGAACGGCAGCGGCGCTTTCTTCGAGCGCTCTCCTTTTTTCACTTCGGATACGGTAAAGGTCTCATTTTCCAGTCCTTTTAAGATCTCGTCGAGCTGCTCTTTCGTCTCGATCGCCATCTTTTCATTTCCTTTGCCGTGGAATTTGGCAAGGAGCGGTTTCTTCTCTCCCGGAATCTTCAGATCGGCCTCGAGCGTCCAGTATTCCTTCGGGATGAATGCATTGATCTCATCCTCGCGGTCACCGATGATGCGCAGTGCAACGGACTGCACACGGCCTGCGGAAAGTCCGCGTTTGATTTTCTTCCATAACAATGGGCTGATTTCATAACCTACCATACGGTCGAGACAGCGGCGCGCCTGCTGCTCGTCCACCAGGTTCATGTCGATATCGCGGGCCTGTTTAATGGATGCTTTAACCGCCGATTTTGTGATCTCGTTGAACGTGATGCGGCGCATTTTGCTCTCGTCGAGATTCAGCGCGATCGACAGATGCCAGGAAATTGCCTCTCCCTCGCGGTCAGGGTCAGTTGCGAGATAAACTTTATCTGCTTTCTTTGCCGCTTTTCGAAGAGATGCCAGAAGCTCTCCTTTTCCGCGGATCGTGATATATTTTGGTTCAAAGTCATGTTCTACATCTATTCCAAGCCGGCTTTTGGGCAGGTCACGGACATGTCCCATAGACGCTGCTACTTCGTAATTTGCCCCGAGATACTTTTTCACCGTTTTTACTTTTGCCGGTGATTCCACTATTACAAGATATTTTGCCACCTCTGATGCCTCCTGAATTATTTTTCTTTCCAGAATTCGTCGTAACTTAGTCGTAAATTAGTCGTAACTTCCACTGACTATACACCAAAAAGTTTTTTCTTGCAAGTGTTTTCCATTTTTAAAATGCACCATTTTT
>CAVBNJ010000328.1:0-3415 GCA_963596755.1 bacterium | reverse complement strand
GGTTGAGCATTTTGGGTAACAAATAAATATCATTTCTCCATCTCCAATCAAATTTAATTTATCATGAATTCTGTATTTTTATGCCGGAATCATTTTAGCACAGGAACGGAGGATCGGCAATTATTTTCCTTCTTTTAAGATCGATTCCAGCACCTTCATCAGTTTCGGAATCTCGATCGGTTTGGAGAGATGGCCGTTCATGCCGGCTTCGAAGGATTTTCGTTTATCTTCTTCAAACGCATTCGCCGTCATTGCGATGATCGGAATATTGGCTGCGAACGGATTCGGCAGTGTACGGATTTCGCGTGTTGCGGTGTAGCCATCGAGTTTTGGCATCTGGACATCCATAAGGATCAGATCGTACTGGCCTTCTTTCGCATCTTTCATTTTTTCGACTGCCACATCGCCGTCGTTTGCCGTATCGACGATAAGACCGACCTCCTGCAGAATTGCTGTTGCGATTTCAAGATTCAGGTCATTGTCCTCTACCAGCAGAACTTTTTTCCCGGTAAAATCATAACTGGTATTGTCTGTTTCTTCTTTCGCTTTCTTTTTGCGCGTCGTAGTCAGCGCCTCCCGGAGCTCGGACATAAACAGCGGCTTGGCACAGAACGATGTCACGCCTGCTTCCCTGGCTTCCTCTTCAATCGCCTCCCAGTCGTAGGCCGTCAGAACGATGATCGGCTTTCCCTCTCCGATAAAGCGCCGGATTCTTCGGATCGTCTCGATGCCGTTCATATCCGGCATCAGCCAGTCTATGACGTAAGCGCCGTACTCATCATTTTCTTCGATGGCATATCTTGCGCGCACAACCGCTTCCTTTCCGCTCGTTGTCCAGTCGGGGCGCATGCCCATTTCCGTCAGCATTTTGCTCACCGAAAAACAGGTATCGGAAGCATCGTCTGCCACCAGCACACGCACGCCCTGCAGCTCCGGAATCTTTTCATAGACAACTTTATTCTCGCTTTTGCGGAACTGAAGTGTGACAGTAAATTCACTGCCCTTTCCCTCTTCACTCGCTACTTCGATCGTGCCGCCCATCATTTCGACCAGATTTTTGGTGATGGACATGCCAAGGCCGGTTCCCTGAATTCCGCTGACCGTTGCGGTCTGCATTCTCTCAAACGGCTGAAATACCACTTTTAAAAATTCCTTGCTCATGCCGATACCGGTATCTCTTACGCGAAAGACAAATTCGGCATAGCCCTCTTTCCTACAGGGTTTCTGCTCCACGCGCAGACTGATCGTTCCTCCCGGATTGGTGTACTTGATCGCATTGCTCATCAGGTTCAGCAGAATCTGATTCAGACGCAGCTTATCGCAGAATACATTCTCATCCTTCACATCCAGCGTATCAATGAGCAGCTCCAGATTTTTGTTCATCACATCACTCTGAATGATCGTCCGAAGATCGTGGAGTACATCGGGAAGATAGACTTCGTGTTCTTCCACCCGCACCTTGCCCGATTCGATCCGGCTCATATCCAGAATATCATTGATCAGCGACAGCAGATGGTTGCTCGAAGTTGCTATTTTATTCAGATAATCCGACAGCTTCTCCGGATCGTCGATCGATTTCGTACACAGCGCCGTAAAGCCGATGATCGCATTCATCGGTGTACGGATATCATGGGACATATTATTCAGGAATGTAGTTTTTGCGCGATTGGCCTGTTCTGCGGCAGCGAGCGCCTGATACATATCACTCTTCGCGCGGATCGTAATCTGCGCCACATAAAACGAAATCAGGAAACAGATCAGCAGCATGACAGGAAAACGGAGACGCATTTCTGCTCCGTAATCGTACTGCAGCATTCGGTAAAACGGACTGTGAAAAAGAACAGAGATGAAAAGAACCATGTATGCACTGAAGAAAAATCCTTTTTTCAGATCAATCATCAGCATGAAAACAATCGGGATAATGGTCAGCCACAGAATTGCAAATCCGCCATTTCCGCCCCGGATAATATAGATCGGGAACAGGATCATAAACAGAATTAAAAATACGGTTTCCAGAACCTCCACCCGCTTCTTTTTCCAGGCAATCAGAAGACAGACCGAAAGCACAATGGCCGCCCCCAGCGTACTGCACATCATCGGCCAGGCATGTTCCATCGCATTTAAAATACTCATCAGCGCAAGCCCAATGACCGCAATGACTGTGATCCAGCAGAGACGTTTTCGATGCTGCTCCTTCTCGTATCCTTTGACCAGTTTGTCTGCTTCGAAAAGCGGCTGTAAAATCTTCTTCCACATAGCGTACTTCTTCCCTTTCCCTCAAATCTGTTCGTTTATCTTAAAAATCTTTCTCTGTGGTGTGTTTCATTTTATTACAAGATATTTTAATATTACCATTTCAGTCAGGAAATGACAAGATTGTAATGAAAAGTAAGGAAAGAAAATTGCAGAAAACAGCCCATATGCATTACATAGACAGGCTGTTTAAGATCTTCTGTTTCTTATTTTGTTTTCACATCACTCGAACCTTGTGACAATTACGTAATAACATTTTATAACTTTGCACAAACCAAATCATACAAGGCTCTCATAAGTTCTTCCCCTTTCCGGCATTCTGCGGCCATCGAAATAACCGCATTCTTGTCCGGAAGAATCATGGAAATCTGAGAATATTTTCCATCTGCCCGGAAGGAATTGTATTCTCCTCGCCAGAAAAGATATCCATAATGATCCGTGTCAGATGCTGCTGTGCTTTCTTCTATCCATTTCTCGGGCAAAAGCTGCTTTCCGTTCCATTTTCCCTTGTTCAGGTAAAACAATCCGAATTTGTGGAGTTCAGAAAGCGTAAGAAATAATCCGCCTGCACCAAAACTATTTCCAAGAGGATCCATCTCCCATGTCGGGCGCTTGATTCCAAGATGTTTAAAAAGCCTTGGCGTAAGATAGGAAACCAGGTCGCATCCGGAACGTCTCTGCACAAGAATGCCTGCGAGGTAGGGACCAACGTTATTATATACAAAATGTGTCCCTGGCTTATATTGAAATGGAATTGCCAAAGACAGTTTTACCCAGTCATCCTCCTGATATAATGGGCGCTGCGCTCCCATCAGACTGCCCTGCTCCTGGCCTAAACACATCGTAAGCAGGTCTCGGACCGTTGCCATTTTCAGATTATCATCGATCACAGCGGGTAAATCTTCGGAAAAGGCATCTGTCAGTTTTTCATCTAAAGAGAGCAATCCCTCCTGAACAGCAAAACCGACTGCGCAGGATGTGAAGCTCTTGGTTGCAGAATAAATATTTCTGCGGCATTCGGGTTCACTGTGCCATTCATTTATGAGATCACCATCTTTTGTGAGCTTTATTCCAAGGACGTGATAGGTTTTCGCAATTTCTATAAAATCAGATATGTCCATAGCTAGGTACCTCCTTTATTTTTATTATAATAATATTATAG
>CAVBNJ010000327.1:0-3422 GCA_963596755.1 bacterium | reverse complement strand
GTCTGAGGAAGCAAAACAGCAGGCAACCGTAAACGGAAGCTATTACTGCGTACCGTCTCTGCTTTCTACCTACAATGCATACGGCCCGATGTACCGCGCTGATCTGGTAGAGGGAACTGACTGGGATGGAAAGATGGAGACCTTTGAAGATATCGAAGAGTACTGCGATCTCATCAAAGAGAACCATCCGGAAATGGAATGCATCGATCTGTACTCCACTGCACCGGAAATTTTCTATCTGTACATGGAAAGTCAGGGACTGGCTACTTTCAACGGAATCCGTTATCTGTGGTATGATCCAAGCGAAGAGAATCCGACTGTTATGACTTCTTATGAGCTGGAGCAGACACCGGAATTCCTGGAGATGATGGCAAGATGGAACGAGAAAGGATATTATTCCAAATCTGCTCTGTCTGATACCGACAGCACCAAATTCCAGAACGGCAAAGCTGCTCTGAAGATCCACAACATTGATACTTATGTAAGCCAGGCAATTCTTCATCCGGAATATGACATTCAGTACACCAACATGGTAAAAGATGTCGCTCATCTTCCGTATACCCAGGACTGCATGGTTATCTCTAACACTTCCAAGAACCCGGAAAGAGCCATGGCTCTGTGGGATCTGATCACCAGCGATCAGGAAGTATATGATGCATTCTACTATGGTGTAGAAGGAACCACCTACGATCTGAATGACAAGGGTGAGTTTGAGATTCTCGATGCAGACCTTTACAGCACCAATGCCATGTGGGCAGCGGTAACAGACGGTCTGAACAGAAATCAGATCGGAACACCGGAAGCATATACCGAGAATCAGCAGAAATTTGAAGAGCAGATTCAGGAAGGAAAAGGCAACGAGAAATTTGCAAGCTTCGTACTGGATACTTCCTCCTTCGAAACCCAGCTTGCCGCATGCAATAACGTACAGCAGCAGTACTGGTGGCCGCTTGAGCTCGGATATACCGATGCAACAACAGGCCTGGCAGAGTACCAGCAGCAGATGGAAGCAGCAGGCATCGAGACTCTGAAAGAGGAAGCACAGAAACAGCTTGACGCTTATGTTGCAAGCCTGAAATAAAACAAATCTCCGAAAGGGGAACGCAAAAACTATATCATTTCTACCGCAGGCAGAATAACGGAGTGAAAAGCAGGTACTGGAGCAGAACATATCGTGGGGGTATGCGCGCGGTGCCTGCTTTTTCCGAAAACAGCCATCATGTATGGGAGGAAACAAAACGATGATAACAGAACCAATGGTAATCGAAATTGCAAAAAACACATATGCCATCAACGAATTCGGCCTGTCCGCCTGCTATTTTCTGATCGGCGACGAGCGCGCACTTTTGATTGACACCGCCTGCGGCCTTTCCGATCTGAAAGGCATCGCGGCAAGCCTGACCGACAAGCCGTACGACGTTGTCTTGACGCACGGCCATCTTGATCATGTCGGCGGAATCGGTCCGTTTTCTGATGTCTATCTTGGCGAAGCCGATTTTACTATGACACGGAACCTGAACGCAGAGCAGCTGCGCGGCTTTGCCGATGAAGTCGGAAGAAACGGCGGCTATGAAGCGTATGCATATGATCTCAACAAAATCCAGCCGTTTGAAATGCCGACCTTCCATGCCCTGCACGAGGGAGATATTTTTGATCTTGGAAACCGCCGCGTCGAGTGTATCGAGGTGGCCGGCCACACACCGGGCGGCATCTGTTTTCTTGATGAAGCGACGAAAATCCTGTTTTCCGGCGATGCCTGCAACCAGAACCTTCTCGTTCTCGGCTGCAGTGTGAGAAAGACCCTCGAGGGACTGTATCACCTGAAAACATACGAAAACCGCTACGAGAGATCCTACAGCGGTCACATCGGTTTCGGCGGCATGCAGGGGTATTTCAGTCAGCCGGAGACGATTCTCGATGACTGCATCAAAACCGCCGAGCAGATTCTGTCCGGCGAAGCAGAAGGAAAAACGGCACCGCGCGAGGGCATGCTCTACGCCGAATACGGAACGGCAAGACTCAGCTATTACCCGGACTGCCTGGAAAAGGACCCGGAGCGATAAATCTAACTGCGAAGCGCAGAGAAAAGGAGAAGTAAACTTATGGCAAAAGTAACATTACACGCAACGATCTTCGGGGAAGACGGCATCAGAACAAGAGACTATGAAACCGCGCTGATCCCGGACGCGAAAAATCAGGAAATGCAGGTCATCAACCTGTACCCGGACAAGACGTATCAGAAAATTGAGGGCTTCGGCGCCGCACTTACCGAGTCCGCAGGCTATGCACTGTCCCGCATGAGCGAGGAAAATCAGAAAAAAGTAGTAGAAGCGTATTACGGAAAAGACGGCATCGGCTATACCATCGGCCGCGTTCATATGGACAGCTGTGATTTCTCGATCGGCAACTACTGCGCAGTCGAAAACCCGGATGACCCGGAGTTCAAAGATTTTAACCTGGAGCGAGATGCAAAATACGTACAGCCGCTCGTAAAAGCCGTTTCCAAAACCCTTGGCAAACCGGTATCCCTGCTGCTTTCCCCGTGGTCCCCGCCAGCCTTCATGAAAGAGACCGGCGTAAGAAACGGCGGCGGTCATCTGAAAAAAGAGAGCTATCAGGATTATGCAAATTATATCGCAAAATACATCACGGAGTACGAAAAACGCGGCATGCCGATTTCCTGGATGACCGTACAGAACGAGCCGCTGGCTGTTCAGACCTGGGATTCCTGCGAATACACGGCAGCAGAGGAAAAAGAATTCCTGCGTGACTATCTGTACCCGACCTTAAAAGAAAAAGGTCTGGATCATGTAAAACTGTACATCTGGGATCACAACAAAGAGAGAACGTATGAGAGAACCCGCGATATCGTAGATGATACGACAAAAGATATGATTGCCGGCGTTGCCTACCACTGGTATTCCGGTGATCATTTCGATACCCTTTCGATGGTAAGAGAAGATTACCCGGATCTGATGCTGATGCACAGCGAAGGCTGTGTAGAACTGGCACGGTACGGTGCGGCAGCCGGAAACTCCCTGCGCCATGCAAAACAGTATGCGCATGACATCATCGGCGATCTGAACCACGGCATGAACTACTGGATCGACTGGAATCTTGTGCTCGATGAGATCGGCGGCCCGAACCACGTGGACAACTTCTGCGGTGCACCGATCGTGTGCGACGGAACAACCGATACGATCGAAGTAAAACCGATGTTCCACGCGATCGCCCACTTCTCAAAATACATCAAACCAGGTGCAGTCCGCATCGCAAGCTCCACGTATTCGCCGGATCTTGAGATCACCGCTGCAAAGAACCCGGACGGAACAGTTGTGCTCGTTGTTATGAATACATCCGAAGAGACGAAACTTGTCAATCTCCGCATGAACGGAACAACAACCCGCCTGACCTTCTGGGGC
>CAVBNJ010000326.1:0-3423 GCA_963596755.1 bacterium | reverse complement strand
AATTCCAGCAGCTCTCCTGCCATGCAGTTCGAAAGACCGCTGGCTCTCGCGATTCGGGCCTGCGCCGTCGATCGGCTGACCGAGTGCGTTGACAACACGTCCGATCATGCCTTCTCCGACCGGAACCGAAACGACCTTTCCCGTTCTTTTTACAAGCTGTCCCTCGCTGATGCTCTCACCGGAACCGAATAAAACGATGGATACGCTGTTCTCCTCGAGGTTCTGTGCCATTCCATAGCTTCCATCCTCGAATTCCAGCAGCTCTCCTGCCATGCAGTTCGAAAGACCGCTGGCTCTCGCGATTCCGTCTCCGACCATCAGAACGGTGCCTGTCTCATCCTGCCGGATCGCATTTTCATAATATTTGATCTGGCTGCGGATGACCTTGGATATTTCTTCTGGTTTCAGTTGCATGTTTTCCTCCTACACCACTGTATCGCTGATTTTTCTGGAAATCTCGGACAGACGGCCCTTTATGGTACCATCCAGCAGTTTTCCGTCGAGTTCCACGCGGACACCTGCCAGAACGGACGGATCGATTTTCGTTTCCATCACGACCGTTTTTCCGCTCATCGCTTCCAGTTTTTTCTTCAGAAGCTCCTCCTGCTCTTTCGACAATGCCGCTGCACTCGTCACAACTGCCTCGGCAATATTGTGCGCCGCGTAGTATCTGCGCTGGAACGCTTCCTGGCATCCGCCGAATTCGCGGAGAAGATTTTTTTCACACAGCAGTTTGATAAAATTGACCAAATACGGTTCTGCCTGACTGCCAAATGCCGCGTCGATCAGCCCGATCCGTTCTTTTCGCGGAATCGAAGGCTCCTGCAGAAGACGCGGATACTCCGGATTTTCCCGGAACAGTTCGCGGATCTCCTTCATCTCAGAGAGAATTTCTTCGTCGAGATGCTCCTCTGCGGCCAGCTCGTACAGGCTCCCGCCGTATACTCTGGCAGTTTCTGTCATGATGCTTCACCTACATTCGATATAAATTCATCTATCAGCTTCTCATGGTCTTTTTCATTAATCTCACGCTCAATGACTTTTCCGGCAATATCCATAGCGATGCCGCCGATCTCGCCTTTGACTTCATTGACCGCTTTCTTTTTCTCCTGGGCAATCTCTTTTTCTGCCTTGTTTTTCAGGGCAGCCGCCTGATCTGCAGCCTCTTTTACGATCTTCTCACTCTGAAGCGTCGCTGTCTTTCTGGCGCTTTCCAGAATCTCGTTGGCTTTTTCTTTTGCCTCCTGCATGTTCTGCTCATATTCCTCTTTGATGGCGTTGGCTTCTTTTTTCGCTGCCTCAGCGTCTGTGATTTCCGCATCGGCTGCCGCACGCCGTTTTTCCAGCATCTCGTTGATCGGCTTGAAGAGGAAGCGTTTGATCAGATACATCTGGATGAAAAGATTGCAGATCTGTGCGATAAAAGTCCAGGGGACAATTCCTACCAGTTCCTGAACCTGCATAGCTTTTTCCTCCTAGCAATAATTTCCGTTTTTCAGTTTACACTTATTTCAGGAAATTCATGAACATGCCAGGTGCTACGAAGATCAGAAGCAGGCCGGTTACGAAACCGTAAATACCGGTGGTCTCTGCGATGGCGCATCCAAGAAGCATGGTGCTTGTTACGTCGCCTTTGCACTCCGGCTGGCGTCCGATTGCCTCCAGTGCCTTTGCTACGGCGTTACCTTCACCGATACCAGGTCCGATACCTGCGATCAGGGAGCATCCTGCGCCGATTGCGCATCCTGCGAGAGCGATACCTTTTGCTAAAATCTGAAAATCCATCTTGTTTTCCTCCTGTATTTTCTTTTTGTATTTCTTTCTTAATAAATGCGTTTAGCCTTCCTCTGCTGCGTTTGCGATGTACATGACAGTCAGCATACAGAAAATAAAGGCCTGCATTACGCCGGTAAACCAGTCAAAGTAGACCGACAGGATCGCCGGAAGACCGACGTCCAGAATCGGGACCTGTGAAAGGGTTCTTCCGAGCACGCCGGGAAGCAGTCCCAGCAGCTTTCCGCTTGCCAGTGCCAGCGCTCCGTAGATCAGAGCATTGATGACAATACCGGAAAGGATGTTTCCAAAGTGACGGCACGCCATACTGACCGGTGTTGCCAGCTCCGAAAGAATGTTGAACGGTGTCATAACCGCAATCGGAGTGGTAAAACCTTTCAGATATCCGCCAAAACCATTGGTTTTGATCTTCTGCGTTGTGATCATGACAAAGACCACAACAGCCCAGGCTGCCTCGGTCGATAGATCTGCTGTCGGGCTTCGAAGTCCGATCAGACTGATCAGGTTTGAGACAAGGCTGGTCGCAAAAAGTGCCGACACAAAAGGAATCAGATACCGGAATTTTTCTCCCATGTTGCCGATGACAAATTTGTTCGCGGTTTCCACTATCATTTCTGCCACCGCCTGGCGTTTGGAGATGTTCCGTACCTTCAAATCTCTTGTGAGCCAGATGCAAAGTCCGGTAATGATTGCCATTACAATCCAGCTTACCACCAGCGTCTCGCTGATCTGAAGTTTTCCAAGAACCGGAAAATCGATCGGGATCGTAAAAAAGACTTTTGCACCGGAGATATCAACCTCCATTCTCTTTTCTCACCTCCTCTGTATTAGATAAAAAATTTGAAACTTTTTTAAAAAACGCCGTCCTGTTTTTCGGTTTTCGCCCAAAAGCAGATTCAGCGCTTTAGGCTGTTTTTAATGCCCATCAGTTTGATGGCCGTTCCCGGAATTAAAAGCGGCAGGATTCCCGCTGCAAACTGGAAGCACGGAAGCACGATCGCCAGCACCGCCCAGAGCATCTGCATCAGGTTTCTCTGGGAATAACTCGCCTGCATCCGCCGTTTTGCTCCCGCTTCGTCCGTCTCGGACACCGCTTTCTGTACCGCCATGCCCATCAGGAAAAAGTTCAGTACAGCAATGATGCCGCCTCCGATTCCCCCGAGAATGACCCGGTAATCAAACGGAATTTTTTCCGGCAGAATCAAATGCAGGATCAGAAATCCGACCCACATCACAACCACGCCGACGGCAGTGTAAATGGCAACATTTTTTGTCTCCTGCTTTACGGCCGGCTGGACTTTGTCTCCGAAATTACTCATATCGTCTTGTTTCCTTTCTTTCAGAGCTTTTTTAGTGTTGTACCGCTCTAAATATGACGGTTGAAAGATACGCGTTTTTTCTTCTTTTTTCCGTCCGGCTCTGTCTCGATCCGTTTCTGGTGCCGCAGAACGCTCTGCCCGAATTTCCAGGCTGTCACGGCGCCGCCTCCGATTCCGAAGAAAAAGCCGATCAGATAAATCCATGTTCCAACCGAAAAGCGGTCACAGAGCCACCAGCAAAGCGCCAGGCAGAGAAAAAGAGGCGTCACAAGGGACAGTCCGAATTGTGTCAACATTGTGAGATTGGTAA
>CAVBNJ010000325.1:0-3441 GCA_963596755.1 bacterium | reverse complement strand
TATAAAAGTAGTACATGGTTTTGGTGTCGGGATCTGCGTGCCAGCCGTTGGAACACATGATGCCGGTGTCTTTTGCAAGGTAATACCAGTTATTGCTGATAAACTGCCATCCGGTCTGCATCGCACCGCTGCTGGAAAACCAGTAGTAATTTCCGTCCAGGAGAAGCCAGCCCGTTTTCATCACGCCGTCCGATCCGAGGTAATACGTCTGATGATTCAGCGTCAGCCAGCCGGTATACGGCGTATTGTCATCCTGGTAATAGTACCATTTGCCGTCTTTTTTTACCCAGCCGATCGTCTGCCGTTCACTGGTGATGACACCGTTTGCATCCGCTGTGTACTCCGTACCGGTCGCGGAATCGCGCCAGGATGTACTGCGGACCAGCAGATGATCTGAATCAGCATAATATTTCTGGCCGTCACGGGTAAAGAAGCCGCTGTACGGGATGCCGTCATGGTAGACAACGAGGCGGGACGAGCGGTCCTGGTAAAATTCGTACGTATCATCCACGTTGGAAGTGACGGTGGAGCCGGAAAAGTCCGTTACAATCGCGGCCGTATCGCTGGAATACTCGGCAGTGGAGAAAACACGGATGCCAAGAGAAGCCAGCGTTTCAACGGTGTCGTTGGTCATAATACGGAAATTGCCGGTCTGGACAAAGTAGTCCGGATTGACAGCAGCGAGATAATCGGCGCTGACCGCATCGGCATAGCCGTGGTGATTCGAGGTCATGAAATCAAGATTGTAGAGACCGTAGTTCGCAACAATCCGGCTGGCATCGCCCTCGACATCATCGATATCGCTCGTCAGGAAGGCGCGGTGGCCGTTTGCCGAGGCAATCACGCCGAGACAGAACTGGTTGGCATCGTATTTCGGGCTTGTCATGTAATCTTCGTCGTAGTTGACGATCTGAATCTGAAAATTTCCAAAAGAAAAATTCGGATTTCCCTCTTCCACGGAAGATGCATTTGGATCGAGATGCTGGATCAGAGTTACGCCGTCCGTTTCTTCCACTGCGGAGAGAAGCTCGTCGTAGACGTACAGATTATCCCAGAGGCGCGCCGCATTGGTAACGTAGCTGTCTTCATACGGAAGCAGATACACCCGGTCCGGAGAATACAGCCGTACGATGGTGTCGCCGGTACCGATATGGTCGCTGTGCGGATGCGTTGCAACGTAAAATTTGAAATTGTCGGAGGTTACGCCGAGAGAATCCAGATAGGAGAGCACTTCGTCGTCATAGCCGACCGATGTGGTAATGCCGGCGCGAAGCGGATACCGCGCATCCGACCCGTCCGGATGATCCCAGTCTTCACCGGAATCGACCATTCCGAAAATTTTCTGCCCGTTCGAATCCACACTTTCCAGAACCACTGCGTTGGAACCGCTGTCCAGGGCCAGAACGTGAATTTTAGCCGTTGTATCAGCCGCAAGTACCTGTTCCGGGGTTCCGCCAAACAGAAAAGCCGTTCCAAAAACGACGGCCGAAATGGAGAATACAGGGAAGGCGCGTTTGATAAATGAAAACATAGAAACTCCTTTTCTTTTTATGATAAAAAATTTCCCTCATATTATTTAAGTAAAGCAACAGTTTGATTATACAAAAAAATAGAAAATTGTCAAATACAAAAAAGCAGAAGGGGCGATGCTTGACGCGTACAGGATGCCATGTTAGAATGAGTGGGACAAAATCGGTAGTTTTGAGAACGGAGACAGTATGAAAATAGTAAAAATTTTTCTTATTTTGATATGGCTTTACATACTCCCTCTTTTTGTAGGGAGTTTATTTTCGGTGCAGTATGAAAAAGGGCAGAAGTCGAACTGGCGCCGTGCGTGGCTGTACGGCTACCTGCTTTTTTTTGCGCTGTTTCAGGTGCTGGCAATTCCGCTGACGTTTCTGTATCAGCCGTTTTCCCTGCTGGTCTATCTTTACGGCGGCGGTGTTGTGCTTCTTTCTGTCATTGGTTTTCTGGTACGGAGAAAAGAAATACTCCAGTGGGTGCGGGAACTGCCGTCGCAGAGAATGGGAGTGTACGGCATGATGGCGCTGGCCCTGATTGCATTTCAGACGGCAGCCGTGGTGCTCGGAATGCACGTTGATGCGGACGATTCCTTTTTCGTGGCGACAGCGAATACAACCGTCGCGACCAATACGATGTTTCAGTATGATGCCTACACAGGAGATCCTTATCTGAGTTTCCCGGCGAGGTACGTTCTTGCGCCGTATCAGATCTGGATTGCCTTTATCAGCCGTGCTGTGCAGATGCATCCGGCGGCTGTGGCACACACACTTCTTCCTGCCGCACTGATTCCGCTGGCATACGTTGTGTTCAGCCTGATCGGGGAAGAACTTCTTGGACCGGACAAAAAGAAAAATGAAAAATATCTGCTGTTTACTGCTGTTATTATCATGTCCTCGTATTATTCCGTATATACGCAGGGGACCTTTCTTCTGGTCCGAATCTGGCAGGGAAAGGCTGTGCTGGCGGCAATTCTGCTCCCAGCCGTTTTCTGGCTCTGCATCCGGCTGATGATCAAAAAACAGGAGCGCTGCGGATGGTTTCTGCTGGTATGCGCCATGCTGGCATCGCTCATGACATCATCCATGGGTATTCTGCTCCCGGTCCTTGTCGTGGCAGTTTTTGCATTGAAATACGGTCTGATAGAGAAAGATTTCCGGACACTTGGAAAAAGCATTCTGGTCTGCCTGCCGAATCTTCTGTTTGCCGTTTTCTACTTACTTTTAAAAGGCTGAAGAAGGGAGACGAAACATGAGAGAAGCATGGAATATGGCTGTAACGTGGTATCAGATGTTCACCGGAGACGGTATGTATCAGCTGCTGTATCTGATCGCCCTGATCTTTCTCCTTGCGAATCCGAACATAGAGAAAAAATGGAAAACGCTGTTCTGGTGGTATACCATCGTGGTGCTGTTCCTGTATTTCTGCCCGCTGACAGCCGCCATTATGATGAAGGTAATGGGATCTGATGTCTACTGGCGTGTGTTCTGGATTCTTCCGATTCCGGAGCTGCTTGCCTTTTGTGCGGCATCCGCATCAGAGGCAGAAAAGAAAGGAAAATCAGCAGCACTCGTCGGTCTGCTGGTGCTGGTCTTTGTGCTGGGCGGAAAGAATCTGTACCAGAACGGCGCTTATACCAAGAGCGCCAATCTGCAGAAAGTGATGGCAGAGACGATTCAGATTGCCGACTATCTGGAAGAACAGAAAGAAGAGGGCGAAGAAATCCGCGTCTCGATGCCGGATGAGCTGATCTGTGAGATCCGCCAGTATGATGCGGACATCTATCTGCCGTACGGACGCAGAATCACGGAATATCCCGAAAAACAGGAACTGTGGGATGAGATGAACCGTGAAATCGTAAGACCGCTGCGGCTGCACCGCGTTCTGGAACAGTTCGGCTGCGGTTACGTTGTCCTGCAC
>CAVBNJ010000324.1:0-3467 GCA_963596755.1 bacterium | reverse complement strand
GCATATAAGCGCCCAGATAAATGATCAGGGCAGCGGTCATTACTGCAATTCCGGCGAGATTGCCATACAGAACTTGAAAAAAGTCTCCAAAGGTGAGTTTCATGTATAAGATAATTCCGAACGGAATGAAACTCATGATTTCAAATTCCATTTTTTTAGCTGCGAGCATGGTCTGGATTTCTTTTTCTGTATCGATTTTATCGCTGATGATTTTAATTGCATTTCGGATGATGGCAATACTGTCACCACCGCTTCGTTTGGCAGAGACAAATACATTTACAAAGTTTTCTACATCTTCCTGTCGTACCCGGGCGGCAAATTCTGAGAGAACCTGTCCTACCGGAATATGAAGACCAATCTGATGGACCATCAGGCTGAATTCCTTACTGATTCGGCAATCAGGACCATACATGGGCAGCAGATCATTCTTTGTTTCAAGAATTGCATTCTCAGAGGAATATCCTGCTTTTAAAGCGCTGGCAAGTGTCTGAATACTGTCGCGGAACTGACTGCGGAATTCCAGTTCTTTTTTTCTGGTGCACTCTTCCATCCATTCACGGAAATAGAAAAACCAGATGGGAAAAAGAATGATGCCCGGAAGTGCAGATTCATAAAACAGATAAAGAACTGCGACAAAAAATACTGTGCTTTTTGTAATTCCAATTATGTACTCACGCCAGGTGATATCCTGCAGCCAGCAGCTTTTCCTGATCTTTGAGATCATGAACCTTCATAAGGCGTCCTTTAATTTTTTCATTTTCCATTCCCTCCTCTTTGAATTCATAAAGTGTGCGTGTCTGGATACAGCCGTTTTCGTATCCGGTTACTTCTACGATCTGAAGCAGCTTTCGGCTCTTATCCCGGAGTCTGCCGAGGTGAATAATGATGTCCAGCGCAGAGGCAATCTGGCGTTGAATGGCTTCCAGGGGAAGATCGATGCCCATCAGCATCATAACTTCCAGACGTTTCAGCATATCCGCCGGATTGTTAGCATGACCGGTAGACATAGAGCCGCTATGGCCGTTCAGCATGGCAGAAGAAATCATATCGACTGTTTCGTCTCCACGTACCTCGCCGACGATAATGCGGTCGGGACGCATTCGCAAAGCAGATTTGATCAGATCGCGGATGGTCACGGCGCCTTCTCCTTCCAGATTAGGACCACGGGCTTCCAGTTTTACAAGATTCAGAACTCCCTGAATCTGAAGCTCCGCATTATCCTCGATCGTGATGAGACGTTCTTCCTTTGGAATAAAGTTGGAAAGTGCATTCAAAAACGTAGTTTTGCCGGCTCCGGTTCCACCGCTGACGAAAATATTGTATTTGGAGCGAACAAGGATCTGTAAAAATTCAGCTGCTTCTGCAGAAATACTTCCAAGCTGGATCAACTGATGAATCGTCACGGCTTCTTTCGGAAATTTTCTGATGGTAAGGATCGGACCGTTAACAGCGACCGGTTTTAACACCACATTGACACGGGATCCGTCTTTTAAACGGGCATCTACAATGGGGGATGATTCATTTACATAGCGGTTAGACTCTCCCACAATCTGCTGGATGACATCTAAAAGTCGGTCTTCGGACAAAAAATGCTTATCAGAACGATACAGTCTTCCACCCTTTTCATAAAAAATCTGTTCCGTACCATTTACCATGATTTCAGTAATCTCATCATCTTCAAGCAGTTCCTGAAGAATATCCAGTTTGCGGAACGCATTAAAAAGTTCCCGGCTGAGTCTGATCTTGTCATTCAGAGACAGATATTCCTGTGCAGAAGCATCGTCAAGAACGGTGTGGATTAATTCCTGGAGTTCTTCGTCCGTAACCTCACGTGTCAGGTCCATACGGAGCAGAATCTGTTCATAGAAATCTTCAATATGTATCTTATTTTTTACTCTGGCCATCTGTATGTACCTCGTTTCTCTGAGTTGTTTTACGGACAGTTTTAATCCGCCGTCTGACAGTGTGCTTCAGAACTTCACCATATCCGGAAGAACGTAGATCTTCTTCGTAGTGCGCCAGTTTTGCTCTGGCAGTCGGATCTTCGATATAGGGGGTATAAACTTTGGTACAATGCTTCAGGATTTCATACAGTCCATCAATACAGTCTCCGAGATCCAGAATTAAAACCTGGTAAATACTTTTCTCCAGGAGCATGTCAAAAAGTTCCAGCCATTCACTGCTGTTTACCGAACATAGATCCTGATGATGGCGGATCGGGGCCAGATAATCAAGGTTTTCAATCTGTCCGATCATAGTACTGAGTTTTAATCCGAGATTCACGTTATCCTGTCGCATGTAGTAAAGCAGATCTTCCAGGGTCTGTCCGTTTTTCTCAGGAAAAGACTCCGGGTTACCACAGTAATCTTCCAGATTCAGATAAAGTACGGAGGAAGTCTCTGAAAGTTGTTTTCCAAGGCGCAGGGCAAAACGTGTTTTTCCAATCCGATGAACCGGCGAATAAATTCCGATTATTCCATGAGCAGAGGAATCAATGGCAACGTTTCGATTTTGCAGTCGGTACTCTCCTGCTTTTGCGGCCTGAGGTGTATTTTCGCTTCGTATTTTTTCCGGTGAAGTAACTTTGGAGACTGGTAAAGCTGTACTTGAACCTGTGTTCAAAGAATTATCCGATGCAAAATCCGATATAAATTCCGTTGGTAACGATTCAGACGATGAAAATGCAGATACAAAATTTTGTCTGTCTTCTGGTTGCTGTAAAATCGTATGAATCTCTGCAAGAATCTGATCCGCTGCCTGATAACGAAACAAAGGATGTTCCAATGGCTGCTCTGATTCTGCCGCTGCATGAGGGCCTTCAGGAAAAAAAGGAGATGCACGGGCCGTGGAACCGGAAGGTTCTTTACATCCTGTGAGTAAAAAACGTACAGTTGCAGGGATCTGAGAACGGTCTGCATTGGCGTATTCTTCTCCAATCAGCAAAATCTGGATGTTTTTATTTGTTGAAAAGGTGCTTAAATTCTGAATGTCATGAAACAGATGGAACTGATACTCATCGGTTAAGCGGTCACTTAGAAATTTCAGAAGATATTCTGAATAATCTTTCTGAATATCACAAATAACAAAATGAGGCGTGTCCCTTACAGTTTCTTTCAAAGTGTTTGTCATAATTCGAAATAATGCTGCGATCTTACAGCTCCGAATAATAAAGATTATCTGCCGGATGTTCAGGTTCCGGTGAAACTAAGACGCATCAGAGATCCCCCGATCTGCTGATGTGTTAACAGGTGATGTCCTGTCGGTAAAACGCATTATATACACGTAAAATTGTTTTGTCCATACCCAAAAATGAAAAAGATGTTTTTTGTAAAATTGTCACAAAATCTGATACCAGGTGATTCCGTAAAGCAGACAAACCCCAGGAATACCAAGGGTTCCGGATGTCAAAAAGGAAACAGGATTCAGACCGACATTAATTGAAGAATCAGCAGGAAGCACCCACTGAT
>CAVBNJ010000323.1:0-3473 GCA_963596755.1 bacterium | reverse complement strand
TCATAACGCCATAATATGTATAATCATTCATAATGGTCTCTCTGGCTTTTTCCGGAGTCATGCCTTTCTTTGCACGAAGCTCTACCAGTTTATCTACGTATGCCTGTGTTTTCTCGTTCTTCTCCGGGTCTACGATGGTAGCTTTGGAGATATCAAGGCCTTCAGCGCCTTTCTTTACTGCTTCTTCGCTTCCGATGATGATCAGGTTTGCGATGTCCTCTTTCAGGATCTGCGCAGCAGCCTCATATGTTCTTCTGTCTTCTGACTCTGGCAGTACAATTGTTTTCTTGTCTGCTTTTGCTCTTGCTTTAATTGTGTCAATAAATCCCATGATCTTTTGACTCCTTTCGATAAATTTACTCGATATTCTCATTGTAGTACGCTTTTTGCCCTTTCGCAAGTATAAAATTCAAAACAACTGGACAAAAAATCCAAAACAGAGGAATCCTTGCATTCTTTTTCCGTTTTTGTTACGATAGGGCTACGCAATCCACGGTTCCATCTCTGTCTGGAATTGTGCTATTTTTTTGAAAGAAGGTACGTTTTATGACCATTACCGCAGTCATTGCAGAATATAATCCTTTTCACAACGGCCATGCCTATCAGCTCCAGAAAGCCCGCGAGCTGACCGGCGCGGACTATCTTGTCGTGATCATGAGCGGCGATTTCGTCCAACGCGGCGCACCTGCGATTCTCGACCAGCATGTGCGGACGGAACTGGCACTTCTCGGCGGCGCAGATCTTGTACTGCAGCTTCCCTGCCATTTTGCACTCGGCAGCGCACAGCATTTCGCCCGCGGGGCGGTATCGCTTCTTACTGCGCTTGGCTGTGTGGATTACCTCTGCTTCGGCAGCGAACACGGCGACACCGCGCCGTTTCTGGAACTTGCTGATGTTCTGCTCCATGAGCCGGAGGAATACCGCGAAACACTTTCCGGTCTGCTCCGCAGCGGCCTCTCCTTCCCGACGGCACGCGCGCAGGCGCTTTCCGCTTATTTTTCCGGCAGTGCTTCCTTTTCTTCCCTCTCGAAAGAAGAACTCGATGCTTTCTTAAAAGAGCCGAACAATATTTTAGGACTGGAATACGTTCAGGCGCTTTCCCTTCGAAACAGCCGTATCCGCCCCGTGACCATCCGCCGGGAGGGCAGCGGCTACCACGACGGAGAACTGATCAGCGAAACGCTTCCTTCCGCTACTGCAATGCGGAACCTTCTTTTCTCCGATCCTCAGAAAGATCTGTCCGCTCTCGCCTCCTGTATGCCGAAAACGGTCCTTCCTGCCTTCCAGAATGCCGTTGCATCTCATGGACTGCTGACCGCCGATGATTTCAGTCTGCTCCTTGCCGTACGGCTCCTCACTGAAACGAAAGAATCTCTCTGTACTTACCTTGACCTCTCGCCGGATCTCGCCAACCGCATCCTGCGCCTGCGCCACGCGTGTTCCTCGTTTTCCGGATTTGCCATGCAGCTCAAAACGAAGGAGATGACTTACACCCGCATCTGCCGTGCTCTGATGCATCTGCTCTTAAATCAGAAAACGATGGATCCGCCTTCCTGCAACCGCGTCCTCGGTTTTCGAAAAAGCGCCGGACCGCTGCTGAAAGAAATTGGAAAACATTCTTCTCTTCCGCTTATCACCAAAGCAGCCGATGCCCCGAAACTTCTCACCGGCGATGCGCTTACTGCTTTTGAGAGCGATATCCAGGCTTCTCTTCTTTACGAGACCGTCCGTTCCCACAAGACAGGAACATCCTTCGTCCATGAATATCAGAAAAAACTGATTTTATTATAAGAAAAGACCGACAGATTTCTGCCGGTCTTTTCTTATAATAAAATAATAATCTTTAGTTTTTAAACGAATGAATCGGTGCCGGAATTCTTCCCGTTCTGTTGACGAATGCCTCGCAGGAGAAGTTATTGACCGGCATGATCGGTGCATAGCCGAGGAGGCCGCCGAATTCTACTGTTTCGCCCACGCCTTTTCCGATGACCGGAATCAGGCGGACTGCCGTTGTTTTCTGGTTAACCATACCGATCGCAAGCTCGTCTGCGATGATGCCGGAGATGGTCGATGCCTTTGTGTCGCCCGGGATGGCGATCATATCAAGACCTACGGAGCAGACACAAGTCATGGCTTCCAGCTTCTCGATCGTCAGTGCGCCCGCGTTTACTGCATTGATCATACCCTGATCCTCAGAAACCGGGATGAATGCGCCGGAGAGACCGCCGACGTAAGAAGATGCCATAACGCCGCCCTTCTTTACCTGATCGTTCAGAAGTGCGAGTGCTGCCGTTGTTCCCGGTGCACCTGCGTGCTCGAGGCCGATCTCCTCAAGGATATCCGCTACGGAATCTCCGATCGCCGGAGTCGGTGCCAGAGACAGGTCGATGATGCCGAACGGTATGTTCAGCCGTTTCGAAGCCTCCTGTGCAACGAGCTGGCCGACACGTGTTACCTTAAATGCTGTCTTTTTGATCGTCTCGCAGAGTACCTCAAAGTTCTCGCCGCGTACTTTTTCCAAAGCATGTTTGACAACACCAGGGCCGGAAACACCGACGTTAATGATGGCATCCGCCTCGGTCACGCCGTGGAATGCACCCGCCATGAACGGGTTGTCATCCGGTGCGTTGCAGAAGACAACGAGTTTTGCACAGCCAAGGCAGTTGTTCTCTTTGCTTGCCTCTGCCGTCTTTTTGATGATCTCACCCATCAGTTTGACCGCATCCATGTTGATACCGGTCTTGGTGGAACCAAGGTTGATGGAGCTGCAGACAAAATCCGTAACCGCCAGTGCCTGCGGAATGGAACGGATCAGAAGCTCATCTGCTGTCGTCATTCCCTTGCTTACCAGAGCGGAATAACCGCCGAGGAAGTTGACGCCGACTTCTTTTGCCGCGCGGTCCAGTGTCTGCGCGATCGTCACGAAATCCTCCGGTGTTTTGCAGGCTGCCGCACCAATTAATGCAATCGGGGTAACGGAAATTCTCTTGTTTACAATCGGAATACCGAACTCGCCCTCGATCTCCTCTCCGACGGAAACCAGATTTCTGGCTGTCGTCGTGATTTTATCGTAGATTTTGCGGTTCAGCTTGTCAAGATTGGAGTCAATGCAGTCTAAAAGGCTGATTCCAAGGGTAATGGTACGAACGTCCAGATTCTCTTTTTCGATCATCTCGTTCGTTTCCTTTACTTCAAACAGATTTATCATGTCGTTTTTCTCCTTCGCTCTTTAGATACGGTGCATCATATTGAAAATGTCTTCATGCTGGCAGCGGATGACAACGCCGATGGAGTTTCCAAGCTCTTCCAGATCTTTTGCAAGCTCTGCGTTGGATTTCTCGCTCTTGGAGACGTCCGTTACCATCATCATGTTGAAATATCCCTGCACAATCGTCTGTGAAATATCTTCGATGTTTACCTGGTTCTCTGCCAGATAATTACATACCTTTGCGATAATGCCCACGGTGTCCTTG
>CAVBNJ010000322.1:0-3544 GCA_963596755.1 bacterium | reverse complement strand
GTGGATGAACTTTCTGCTGCGTACCCTTGCATGGCAGACACTCCTGGAGAAAAACGGCGTCATCAACAGCATTCTGTCGTTTTTCCATCTGCCTGGCATCTCGATCATCAATACGCCGGGCGCGATCATCCTCGGCATGGTATACAACTTTCTGCCGTTCATGGTCCTTCCGATCTACAATGTTCTGATCAAGATTGACCGCGATGTCATCAACGCAGCACGGGACCTTGGCGCCAACAGCGTGCAGACATTCCTGAAAGTAACACTGCCGCTCACCACGCCGGGTATCGTAAGCGGTATCACGATGGTTTTCATCCCGGCGCTTACAACCTTTGTAATTTCTGACCTGCTCGGCGGAAGCAAGATCCTTCTGATCGGAAACGTCATCGAGCAGGAGTTCAAGCAGACCAACAACTGGAACGCCGGAAGTGCGCTCTCCACAGTCCTGATGATTTTCATCATCCTGTCGATGGTTCTGATGAACAAATACGATAAAGACGGGGAGGGAACGGCATTTTGAGAAAGAAACTGGAAAAAATTTACATGGCGCTTATTTTTATTCTTCTGTATGCGCCGATCGTCACCCTTGTGGTGCTCTCCTTTAACGCTTCCAAGACGCGTGCCAAATGGGGCGGCTTTACCCTGCACTGGTACCGCGCACTGTTTGCCAACACGGAAATCATGAATGCGCTGTACACGACACTGATTATTGCACTTCTCGCTTCTGCGATTGCGACGGTGCTCGGAACGCTTGCGTGCATCGGCATCAACAGCATGAAGAAAAAGAGCCGGACTATTTTCATGGGCATTACCAATATCCCGATGCTGAACGGTGAGATCGTCATGGGTATCTCGCTGATGCTGCTCTTTATCATCTGCCGCATTCAGCTGGGATTCGGCACCATTCTGATGGCACACATCACGTTCAACGTTCCTTACGTTATCCTGAGCGTTATGCCGAAATTAAAACAGACAAATAAATCGACATACGAGGCGGCACTCGACCTTGGTGCTTCACCGCTGTACGCATTCTGGAAAGTTATTTTCCCGGACATCATGCCGGGTGTTGTATCGGGCTTCCTGCTTTCCTTTACGATGTCCCTCGATGATTTCGTCATCACCTACTTTACCAAGGGACCGGGTGTCGATACGCTTTCCACGAAGATTTACGCAGAGGTCCGCAAGGGAATTAAACCGGAGATGTATTCCCTCTCCACAATTCTTTTTGTCACCGTACTGCTTCTGCTGCTCCTTGTGAATGCCGGCCCGTCTGCCAAGGATGAAAAAGAAGAGGCGAAAGAGCGCGAGGCTATGGCTAAGAAAGGCCTGCGTTTCCGCATTACGAAACGGATGATCTTCCGCCGTGTTCTTCCGATCGCCATGGTGCTTGTCATCGGCGGCGGCGGTATCTACTACGGAAGCCAGAACGCTTCCGCAGGCGGTTCCCAGCAACTCATCGTCTACAACTGGGGCGAATATATGGATCCTGATGTCATCGACCAGTTTGAGGAAGAGACCGGCATCCACGTTGTTTACGAGGAATATGAGACAAACGAGATCATGTACCCGAAAATCAAATCCGGTGCCATCTCTTACGATCTCGTCTGCCCGTCCGACTACATGATCCAGAAGATGATTCAGAATGATCTGCTGCAGCCGATCAACTTTGACCATATACCGAACGCTTCCAACATCGGAGATATGTACTACGAGACATCCGAGCAGTTCGACCCGGGCAATCTCTACTCGATTCCGTACTGCTGGGGAACGGTTGGTATCCTGTACAACAAAAAGATGGTGTCTGAACCGATCGACTCCTGGTCTGTTCTCTGGGATACGAATTACCGCGACAGCATCCTGATGCAGGACAGCGTGCGCGATGCATTTGCCGTTGCCTTAAAGGATCTTGGATATTCCTTAAACTCCACCAACATCAAGGAGCTGACCGAGGCCAAGGATCTTCTCGTAACGCAGAAACCGCTCGTACAGGCGTACGTTGTGGATCAGGTGCGCGATAAGATGATCGGAAATGAGGCGGCCATCGGCGTTATCTATTCCGGTGAAGCCATCTACACACAGCGTGAGAATCCGGATCTCGAGTACGTAGTTCCGAAAGAAGGTTCCAACGTCTGGATCGATTCCTGGTGTATTCCAAAGGATGCACAGCACGTCGAAAACGCAGAGAAATTCCTGAACTTCCTCTGCCGTCCGGACATTGCACTGAAAAACTTTGAGTATATCACCTATTCTACTCCGAACGAGGCAGCGCGTGAGCTGATCGAGGATGACGATATCCGAAACAGCGAGATCGCATTCCCGGGTGCAGAGACTCTGGAGCGCTGCGAGACTTTCACATATCTCGGCGACGAAACAGATGAGCTTTACAACCAGCTCTGGCGTCAGGTAAAATCAAACTAAAAATCCGCTTTCGGGCATAAAAAGATCCCGGCCAGGAACTCTTGGAAAAAGGTTCCTGCCGGGATTTTTCTGTTCTTACTGCACATGGCAAAATTCTGTTTTAATCAAAATTGTGATCGAAGCGCGGGGAAAGTGTTCCGTTTCCATGGAGCACCTCATCCAGCTTTACAAGCTCCTGCGGCGCCTCTGCCAGCGCTCTTTCGTACAGGTGGACAAGATTGCGTGTACCTGCTTCGCATTCCTTCTGCGGCTTTCCAGGCATCACACGGCCTCCCATGGAGTCATAGCAGCCGACCAGCTTCATTGCCCCAAGGAGAAGGTTTCTCACCGTGCTGCTTCTGCAGATCGTGATTCTGGTCCACAGCTTCATGCCTTTTAAGCATTCCACGATCTCGTTTTCCGAAATTTCCGGGAAACAGCGGTGAATCACCGCGTTGCCGTCGGTGTGCGGGCAGATCGGGGATGCCGGGCGGTAGCGGAGCGGATCAAGGCCGTCCTCCAGCATAAAATACTGGTCGAGGCTCGTCTCAATCTTCGCGTGGGAAATGCCGGTGTGATCCACGAATTTTCCGATGTACGGGTGGCACGTCGAGTCAAGAAGATAATGGCAGGCAAAGCCAAGCAGATACGCTTCCATCGCCTCTGACGGGTTCTGCTGATACTTTTTCACCTCATCCTCGAACAGAATCGATGCGGTCTGTTCGTGCAGAAACGTTCCGTAATCGGAAACACGGTTCTTCGCAAACGGATGATAATAAAAGAAGATATCCGGCCCGTGCAGACCGATCAGGTACAGTTTCTTGTTTTCTCGAATGATCTTTTTCAGGTCCGATGGAAGCTGTTCATAGACTTCTTTTCCGAACCGGTCGTGTGCATAAGTAGTAGGCATATCGGTATCTCCCTTCGTTTTCTGATGCCGGATCAGACATCCAGCTTGATCTGCATTTCCTCTTCGACCTCCGCGCGGAAGTCCTCCATTTTGACCGGGCTGATCTCCGGCAGATTGTCGGTCGAATCGACGCCGAAGTTCCGCAGGAATTCCTCTGTCGTGCCGAATACGATCGGGCGGCCCGGCGCATCGAGACGGCCAAGCTCCTGCACGAGATTATACTCCACAAGCTTATTC
>CAVBNJ010000321.1:0-3545 GCA_963596755.1 bacterium | reverse complement strand
ATATTTTATTTCGGATAATCTCTCGCTGTTTTACTATAAATATATTTTCAGAAACACATCCCGTATGAACATTATGGATTCTGACGTTTTTTATGATAAATACATTGCCGATGATTTCGAAACCAAATATGTCCCAAAAAGTTTTGAAAATATCTGCAGACAATATCTGATTCGAAAAAACCGAAAAGGTCTGCTGGATGAGATTTTTGAAAAAATCGGAAAATACTATTATGATGATCCGATTGAAAAAAAGAATGGCGAATTTGATATTGTTACTCATGATGACTGCGGATACATTTTTTATGAAGCCAAATTTCGAAAAGATCCTGTAACAGAAAGCATGATTCAAGCCGAAATTCGTCAGGTAATGCAAACCGGTTTAACTTGTTATAAATATGGCTTTTTTTCCAGATCTGGATTTCTCTGCGAACATGAAAAAGATCGGATCTTGATTGAGTTAAGTGAACTATATAAATAATAATATCATTCCCTCTTTTGCTAAGTCATATCTTGCAAAAGAGGGAGTGATACATCTGCCTGAAAACTGATTTGACTATGTTCTTTCTTTTACTTCTCTTTCCGAAACGTAATCACAAACGCCCCTTTGATCTGCATGGAGGTCGCCATATAATCGTATGTGACGAGCTCCCATCCTTCTGCGGCTCTTTCGTTGATGCGTTTGTCCAGAATTGCAAGGTCCGCGGCATCGGCCTTGTCTGAGAACCATTTTGTGCCTACGGTTAAAATTTCTGATTCGTAAAGATACATTTTGTATTTCCTCCTGAATTGATTTTTTTCATGATTCAGCATACTCTTTTTCTCAAAAAATGCTACCAATCCGGGGTTGCACCTGTGTAAACTTTCGGTTGCACCTACCATCCCAGACCGTTTTGCAGGTTTCGGAGGAATTGTCCTGCTGCATAGCCGCCTTCGTAGACGAATGTGAGGACAATCGCAGTCAATACACAGATGATCAGAACATATAACAGCTTCCTCTGCTTCCCCGACAGGTTCGACACAAAGCTGTTCCAGATCGTCACCATTTTTTCGACCTCATATTTTTCGTCTGGGCCCGCCGCAGCCTGTTTCTCCTCTGTGCCGCGCATCAGATAATCCAGGGATACCTGAAAGTAGTCACTCAGAAACAACAGTCTCGTCATTTCCGGATACGCTTTATCATTCTCCCATTTCGAAATCGACTGCCGGGATACATCCAGCAGCTCCGCTAACTGCTCCTGTGAAAGATTCTTTTCGCTGCGCAGCTGATACAGCCGCTCTCCAAATGTCATTGTTGTTCCTTCCACATCCGCCATATTTTTAGAGCTCATAATAATATGGGCAGATATTTTCATACGTTCCGTCCTTCATCCGGAATCCGCCCGGTATGGTTCCAAGCTGTACGAAGCCGAGGCGCTCGTACAGATGACGCGCATGCACATTGCTTTCTACAACTGCATTAAACTGCATCACGCCAAAGCCCAGCGTTTTTGCCTGTGCAAGGCAGTCCGTCACCAGTTTTTCTCCGATATGTTTTCCACGGCAGGCAGAATCTACGGCATAGCTTGCGTTGCAGATATGGCCGCATCTTCCGACATTATTCGGATGAAGAATATAAAGTCCCACGATCTCGTTTTCTTCTTCCGCAACACCGCAGTAACTCTGTGCGTTGAAAAACGCTTTTCCGGTTTCCCCGTTCAGCAGTTCTTCCTGCGGAAATGCGATGCCGTCCTCCACAACTTCATTCCAGATACGAATCATCGCCGCCAGATCTTTTTCTTCATATTTTCTGATTTTTATCATTTCTGTCTTTCCTTCCTTGTCAGTCATTTACGCCAGTCTCATATATAGAAGCGGATATGGATTTCCTTCTTCATCACAGTCGGTTCTTTTGTATGTCTGAAATCCCATATGCTCATAAAATCCGACCGCCTGCGGATTCTGTTCGTTGACGGTGAGTTCCTGGATTCCGTAGTGCTCGATTCCGCAACGCAGCAGTTGTTTTCCGATGCCCTTTCCTCGTTCTGCCGGAGATAGAAACAGCATTTCCAGGCGATGGTTTTCCGTTCCCAGAAAGGCAATCGGCTCGCCCGCTTCGTTTTCGGCGATAAGCAGATGTGCAACGTTCTGCAATGCCTGCGGGACGTATGTTTTGATCTGATGGACTTCCGCATCTGAAAGAAAATGATGTGTCGCACATACGGAAGCTTCCCAGAGTTCCACCAGCGTTTCCATCAGCGGCGTTCGGTCCTGTACTTCGTATATTGTTATCTCACTCATCTTCCTTCCACAGCTTTCCTTCTTTATAATGTTTCCTGCAGAGCGCCACATAACTCTCATTCGATCCGAGGAAAATCTGCGCGCCCTCCCGAACGATTTTTCCATTTGCGTATCTCGTGTTGCACTGTGCACGTCTTCCGCACCAGCAGACCGTTGGAACTTCCTCGATGATGTCGGCGATTTCCATCAGCCGTCTCGAACCCGGGAACAGATGTGTCTGGAAGTCAGCCCGCAGACCATAGCAGAGCACTGGGATCTCGTAAAAATCCACGATGTCTGAAAGCGTATCGACCTCCTCCGGGGAAAGAAACTGCGCTTCATCAATCAGAATCGCGTCAACTTTCTTTCCATGATACCGGTATTCCTCGCTGTCCGCGCTCCATATCTCTGCAATTTCTTTTAAAAACTCATCCACATACTCCGCCGGTGCCTTCAGACCGATGCGGGACTGGATTTCATGCTCCCCGTCACGGTTGTCCGTCCGCGGTTTCAACAGGACAGCATACTGCCCGCGCTCCTCGTAATTGTAGCGAACCATCAAAATATTAGCAGATTTCGAACTGCCCATCGCGCCGTAGCGGAAATATAATTTTGCCATTGTTTTTCATCCTTTTTGTCTTTTATTGTTCTTTTAGTTCTTTCCGTAAAAACGGCTCTTCGTCAAGTTCTACATTTTCAAAGCTGTGATAAAATTTATCCGCATTTGGATTTGTCGCGCGGATCAGATAATACTGGTCAATTCCATGTTTCCTGCAGTCCTTCTCCATCTCTTGAAACAGCCCCTGCGCGACGCCCTTGTGTCTGGCTTCCGGCAGCACGTAAACCCAGTCCACATACGCCATACGGTAACCGTCCTGCATACAGCCGTAAAAATGATACTCAATCCGCCCAAGAACCTGGTCATTTTCCATTGCTAAAATCGATGTTGTGTTCTGATAAAAAGGATCTTTTACTCTCCTCCGCAGTCCTTCCCGATCCGCCGCTTCCACATGCATCATCTCCGGCTCTTCCTCCAGTGCATGTTCGAAATAAGCAATATACTGTTCTATGTTTGTTTCATCCAGTCTCTTAAAAATCATCGCTTTCTATTCCCCTTATCTCGCATTTTTCTTCGAATCGCCCATCGAACCGCCAGCGTCCCCGCAAGCAGAACCGCTGCAATTACGCCATCCCGCAGAATCCCCGTATACCACGGCGCAGACCACGTCTCATACAAACTAAGATGCGCTGTGTAATCATAATACGTATAAACACTTCTCCCCAGAAAC
>CAVBNJ010000320.1:0-3556 GCA_963596755.1 bacterium | reverse complement strand
TCTCTGCGCCTTGGCCTGCAGATCGCGGAGCTCAGTGGAGCGCACCAGTTCCAGCTTTTTCTTTCCGGCAAGAATGTACATCGTCAGCTCTTTGAAATAATTCAGATTCTGCGCATACATCTGGTCGAGAATCGCAATGTCTTTTAACAGCTGCCGCTGATGGCCGTCGAGTACATCACAGATTTTATTGACATTCACCTCAGCCTTGTCGTATTTCGCTTTCATTGCGTTGATTTTATTCGTGCTTTTCTTAAAGAAAGAGAACGGTCCCTTTTCTTCTTCGGCATCAAACGTTTTCAGCTCTGTCACAACAGAAGTGAGCAGATCGCCGATCTCGCCGAGATCTTTGCTTCGTACATTTTCCAGCGTTTTCTCGGAAAAGTCTGCCATTTTCTTCTGCGCGCCGGCACCGTACTGCAGAATACCGTTCGTGTTGGCAAGATCAATCTGGGAAACGAAAGCATCGACCATGGCTTTCTGCTCGTCGGACAGAACAGAATCATCCATGACCTCTTTTTTCTCCTCCGGCTGCTGCACCGGAAGCTCCGGTTCCGGCTCCGGAGCGCCGAAACTTAAACTTGGGATTTCGGTGGTATCCTTTACAAAATCATTCATGCGCTTGTTCTCCTTTTCTTCGGTACGGAATCGTAACCGGTATTTTATATGCTGCTTTTACATGTGAAGCGGTTCAATATCCTGATTCGACGGACCCGCCTGATTCGTCAGCCCCTCCTGCGCGAGCATGGTCTGCAGAACGGAAATATCAGAAGAGATATCCCACGCCGTTGTCTGGAACAGATCATCGAGCAGCTTTTCGAAAGCGGCGTTGATCGTGTCGAGCGTGTCCTCGATTTCTTTTTTCGTGCGGATAATGTTGTCACTCTGGATCGGCTCCTGTTCAAAGGAACGGTAGGCATCGAGGAGTTTCCACGTCGTCGGCATATAGTAATCCATAAATTTCCGCAGCGCGGCAGCCTCTTTCGGCCGTTTTTTCGCTTCCTCGAGAATCCGGGCAACCACGGTTTCGAGGCGGCTCAGTTTTGCGGTGATCACTTCGCCCGGCAGATCCAGGTTGCACTGGTGAATCTTCTGAATATACGATTCACATTCCGCAAGCATCTGCTGGTATTCTGGTGTCAGACCGGAGGCCTCGAGCTGCTCCCGTTCTTTCTGCTCGGCAAGCTGCTGTTCTTTCTGAGCAGTAAGCAGTGCGCGGTACTGGTCATAGCATGTATCCGTCACCATCAGGCAGGTGCCGTTCTCGTCGAGATGGCCCTGGCGCAGCATGGATTTGTCAATCATGGCGGTGATATCGGTGAGAAGCTCGCCTTTTTCACAGTGCATACTGTCGCAGAGCTCCTTGGTAGCAATATATTCCTTCATTCCCATCAGGGTACAGATCTGACGGAAGTGGCGGACGAGCCGCCGGTTTTTGCTGCCTTTTTTCAGAAGAATGGCGCCGCCTGCGGTAAGGGCTGCAAAAATCAGGGTCGGAATCAGTGCGTCGCCGTTTGAACTTGTGGTGAATAATGAGTAGAGGCTAAGTGCCGTACAGCATCCGAACAGACCGGTAACGCCCCATCCGGCAGCTGTCTGGAAACCGCCGACCATTGCAAGATCGGTCACCGGCATAAAACGCTCACGCAGCACGCGGCGTTCCTGGATCCGGCTGTTCCATTCCGTGTTCTGCGGTGTCTGCCAGGTGTGGGAAGGCTTTGGAGCCGGGGAAGCGCTCTTTCCGGGCATCGTGCCGCCAGGTCCATAAGAATAGTGGCGCTGTGATCCCGCCTGTGCGGTCTCTTTATTCTGGGAAGAATGCTGGCTGCTGTACGAGGTATCCGCGGAATAACCCTTGGAGGAATCCTGCGTGCCGTTCGCGCGGAACGGTCCCTTGCGGTTCGGGTAGACAAACTGGTTGATTGTATCTGAAATCTTCCGGTTCAGTTCCTGAAAATCCTGAGAATTCACCGCATTATCCACGAGCTTTCCAATACTGTCGCCGACATCCTTTAAATCATCTTCAAAACTCATGTCAGTTCCTTTCTATTGAGGTACTTTTTCTGTGTACCATCTTCCATTCATTATACAATGCGTTTTGAAATCTTACAAGCACACAGTACTTAATTTTCTATGAAGCCGGATAAGACGGTTGTGCAAGGAGAAAAATTGTCTTATAATATAATAAGATTTTTATGCCATAACGGAAGTTTAGTTGAGAAGCATTTGGAGGAAAAACAATGAGCAGAACAAATACAAGAGTTGTAAAGATTGGTGACCGTGTCATCGGAGGCGGAAATCCGATTCTGATCCAGTCCATGACGAATACAAAAACAGAAGATGTGGAAGCAACCGTAAAGCAGATTCAGGCGCTGACCGCAGCCGGATGCGACATCATCCGCTGTGCCGTTCCGACGATGGAGGCCGCAAAGGCACTGTCCGAGATCAAAAAACAGATCACCATCCCGCTGGTCGCTGACATTCATTTTGACTATCGTCTGGCGATTGCAGCCATCGAAAACGGCGCTGACAAGATCCGCATCAACCCGGGCAACATCGGAAGCCGCGAACGGATCCAGGCCGTTGTGGATGCAGCAAAAGAGCGCCAGATTCCGATCCGCGTCGGCGTCAACAGCGGTTCCCTCGAAAAAGAACTGGTGGAAAAATACCACGGCGTGACAGCAGAAGGTCTGGTGGAGAGCGCGCTCGACAAAGTACGGATCATCGAGGAGATGGGATATGATAATCTCGTCATCAGCATCAAATCCTCTGATGTTCTGATGTGTGCGAAAGCCCACGAGCTGATCGCCGACCAGACGGATCACCCGCTGCACGTCGGCATCACCGAGGCGGGAACGCTGTATTCCGGAAACATCAAATCGGCTGTCGGCCTTGGCATCATTCTGTATCAGGGCATCGGCGACACAATCCGCGTTTCACTGACCGGCGATCCGCTTGAGGAGATCAAATCGGCAAAACGGATCTTAAAGACACTGGGTCTTCGGAAGGGCGGCATCGAAGTTGTTTCCTGTCCGACCTGCGGAAGAACGCAGATTGACCTGATCGGACTGGCCAACCAGGTCGAGACACTGGTGCAGGGATATGATCTCGACATCAAAGTCGCTGTCATGGGCTGTGTCGTCAACGGACCGGGCGAGGCAAAAGAGGCGGATCTCGGCGTTGCAGGCGGAAGAGGCGTCGGCATGCTGATCAAAAAAGGAGAAATCGTGAAAAAAGTACCGGAGAGCGAGCTGCTGTCCGTCTTGAAGGACGAGCTGGATCACTGGGGTAAGTAAGAGAAAATAAGAAGGGATAAACATGGAAAAACAGTTTCAGGAAGTATTTCCGGATTTGAGAATCGAGGGAGGCATGGCGGAGCTGCTCGACACAGTCGAGGTTTCGCGTGTATCCATCAATAAGAAAAAGGATCTTCTGCGGGTTTACGTCGTGAGCCATCAGTGGATTCACAAAAAATATATTTATCAGCTGGAACGCCAGATTGAGGAGCAGCTCTTTTCCAACGTGCCGCTGCGCGTGAAGATTATTGAGCGGTTTTATC
>CAVBNJ010000319.1:0-3626 GCA_963596755.1 bacterium | reverse complement strand
GGCTACAAGACAGAAGAAGATTTCCGCAATGTAGTCAAAAAATACCGCGAGAACCATGTGCCGATCGATATGGTATACATGGATATCGACTACATGCAGGATTACAAGGACTTCACCGTAAACGAGGAGCGCTTCCCGGATTTCGAAGGCTTCGTACAGGATATGAAGAAAGAAAACATCCACCTTGTTCCGATCATCGATGCCGGTGTTAAAATCGAAGAAGGTTACGATGTTTACGAAGAAGGCTGTGAGAAAGGCTACTTCTGCCGCCGTGAGGATGGTTCCTACTTCGAAGCAACCGTATGGCCGGGCTGGACACATTTCCCGGATATGCTGAATGCAGATGCCAGAAAATGGTTCGGCGACAAATACGATTTCCTGATTTCAAAAGGCATCGACGCATTCTGGAACGATATGAATGAACCGGCCATCTTCTATTCTCAGGAAGGCCTTGCCGACTTCAAAGAGACCGCAAAGAAATACATCGAGGGTGACCCGGAGGTTCCGCACTTCATGGTAGGCGGAAAGCTTCAGGGACTTGCCAACAACCACGACGATTACAAACGTTTTTATCACAATGTCAACGGCGAGCAGGTGCGTCACGACAAAGTCCACAACCTGTTCGGCTACAATATGACCCGTGCCGCAGGTGAGGCTTTCGAGCGGATTTCTCCGGACAAACGAATCCTCATGTTCTCCCGTTCCTCCTACATCGGCATGCACCGTTACGGCGGAATCTGGACCGGAGACAACTGCTCCTGGTGGTCACATATCCTGCTGAACCTGAAAATGATGCCGTCCCTCAACATGTGCGGTTTCCTTTACACCGGAGCTGACCTCGGCGGATTCGGCGCAGACAGCACCAGAGATCTCGTTCTCCGCTGGCTCGCCCTCGGCGTCTTCACTCCTCTGATGAGAAACCACTCCGCAATCGGAACCCGTGAGCAGGAAGTTTACCAGTTCGAGCACATCGAGGACTTCCGCAATGTCATCGGCGTCCGCTACCGCCTCGTTCCGTATCTTTACAGCGAGTACATGAAAGCTGCTTTAAACGACGATATGTACTTCAAACCGCTTGCCTTCGTTTACCCGGATGACAAGCTGGCAAGAAATACCGAGGATCAGCTGATGATCGGCAATGAAATCATGATCGCACCGGTTTATACCCAGAATGCGATCGGCCGTTACGTATACCTTCCGGAAGAAATGATGTTCGTGAAGTTTCTCGGCAACGGCAACATCTTCCAGGAAGTTCTGCCGAAGGGCATCCACTACGTAGAAGTCGCCCTGAATGAAGTTCCGCTCTTCATCCGCAAAGGCTGTGCAATTCCGGTTGCAGAAGTTGCAGAATCCGTAGCAGAAATCAAAGAGGAAAGCATCCGCATGCTCGGATACGAAGGCGCTTCCTACGAGCGCTACACCGATGACGGAGTTTCCCGCATCTAAAACAGACTTGAACTAAAATTTGACATAATAAGAGAAGCGCCAGACAAAAATCAGAAGATTTCGTCTGGCGCTTCTCTTATTGTTTTTTCTTATTCTTTTCCGTCAAAGCAGTAGGTACACATTTTGCACTTCGGCAGTCCGATCGACTCTACGAGATCGTCGAGACGGTGATACCGGAGGCTCGTGAAGTTCTGGCGGCGGCAGATTTCCTGGCACATGGACTCGTAGCGGTCGCTGGTCGGATCTGCGTACTCTTCCAGGGTCTTCTCTGCATTTTCTCCCTCTTTTTCCAGAATGATCCGTCTGGTGATCAGATCCAGTTCGGATTTGGAACGGGAGAAGTTCAGGAATTTACAGCCATATAGAAGCGGCGGGCATGCCGGACGGACATGAACTTCTTTGGCACCGCTCTGATACAGAAACTCGGTCGTCTCACGGAGCTGCGTTCCGCGCACGATGGAATCGTCGATTAAAAGCAGCTTCTTCTGATCGATCAGCGCCTGTACCGGAATCAGCTTCATGCGGGCGATCAGGTTTCTCTGCTCCTGATTCGTCGGCATAAAAGAACGCGGCCAGGTCGGGGTATATTTGATGAACGGTCTGGCAAATGGAATCTTCGACTCATTCGCATAGCCGATCGCATGGGCGATACCGGAATCCGGCACACCGGCGATGAGATCCGGGTGCACATCGCTTCCCGCATCGCGCTTTGCCAGCATCGCACCGCAGTGATACCGCATCTCCTCGACGTTGATGCCCTCGTACGATGCAGTCGGGTAACCGTAGTAAACCCAAAGGAACGAACAGATCTTCATCTCCTCCTGCGGCGGCACAACCATTTCAACGCTGTCCGGCGTGATAAAGTCGATCTCACCCGGCCCCAGTTCATGATAATCGGTGTAGCCGAGGTTCAGGTACGCAAAGTTTTCAAACGACGCACAGTACGCTCCCTCTTTCTTTCCGATCACGACCGGTGTACGTCCTTTCTTGTCACGCGCGGCGTAGATACCGTCTTTTGTCAGCAGCAGCAATGTCATAGATCCGTCAACCACATCCTGCAGATGGCGGATACCCTCTGTGATCGTCTTTTCGCTGCAGATCAGGGATGCCGCCAGCTCGGTCGCGTTGATCTGGCCGGTGCTCATCTCCTGGAAATGGGTGCGTCCGTTTCCGTATACCTCTTTTAAGAGCTGATCCATGTTGTTGATCTTTCCGACCGTGGTGATCGCAAAGCTTCCAAGGTGTGACTGAATCAGAAGCGGCTGCGGCTCGTAATCGGAAATACAGCCGATGCCGAGATTGCCTTCCATCTCTGCCACGTCGCGCTCGAATTTCGTACGGAACGGGGAATTTTCAATGTTGTGGATGGCGCGGGAAAAGCCGTTGGCTCCGTAGGTCGCCATACCGCCTCTTCTTGTGCCGAGATGTGAGTGATAGTCTACTCCGTAAAACAGTTCCAGTGTACAGTCTTTTCTTGATGCAACTCCAAAAAAGCCTCCCATTTCTTGTCTACCTCTCTTTGTGTATTTTTTTCTCCCTTTTGTGTCTGAAAAACAGATGGCCCGGGTGACCGGGGACTCTGTTTCTAGTGTAACACGATATTTCCCGTACTGTAAAGTATAACTAATAAATTCGTTATAAAAAATAATCTACATTAATAAATAAATTTACAGCTTTTTTCACAAAGATTCCCGGATATACTCGATAAACTTGGTCGCCGCAAGGCTGAACGGCTGCTCCCGCTTCCAGGCGAAGACACTGTTGCAGACGATCGGCGGGTCCAGCAGTCTTCCGACGATTTTATCTTCTTTCCAGAACTCCGATACCCCCTCCACGGTAATCAGATAGCCCAGTCCTTTCATCACCATTTTCGCCCCGTTCGTCGGCAGATTTCCGGTGAAACGGATGTTGAGCGACTGGTAATACTTGCCGAACCAGTTCGCAATCTCATTCTGCACATTCAGGCGGCGCGGCAGGATCAGCGGCAGATCTTTTAAATCCTCCGGGCGTACCACCGTTTTCTTCGTCAGCGGGTCATCCGGGCGCATCAGCACCTGCTGGCGTTCTCCCTCTTCGAGGCGTACAAATTCATACTTTCCGACATCCACCGGCTCAAGCAGCAGTGCAATATCGATGAGCCCCCGGTCCATCTGTTCTTTTACAACATCTGCGGTTTCCGT
>CAVBNJ010000318.1:0-3640 GCA_963596755.1 bacterium | reverse complement strand
CCCATGTTCATCCAGATTGCAAAAATCACGGAGAAAATCAGGCGGACGCCGATTGTCGTGAACAGGGAAATTCCCATCGTGAATTTGACGTCTCCTGTCGCACGCAGGCCGCTTCCGAGCGGGCCGGCATAGCAAAGGGCAATGCCGTTGAAAATATTATGCAGCAATACCAGCCAGAGCGTCAGCCGCTTTGTCTCCTCGGATACTGCATAGAACGAAAGCACAAACGGTGTTGCCGCAAAGACGAGTGCATTCCATGCAACGCCAATGATCAGCGTGATTTTTACCAGTTTACGGAAATAAAATTCCGCCTGCTCGGTATCTCCCGCTCCCATGCACTGTCCGATGACGGTGATAAAGACCGGGGAAAGGGCACTGCTGGTAAGTGCCGCCATGGTCCAGATACTCTGCGCGATGCCGTTTGCGGCGATCTGATACGTACCGAACAGTGCTACTACGCTGGAAAGCGCCACTTTGACAAGCTGGAAAATACCGCTCTCGATACCGTTTGGAACCGCAATGCTGAGGATCGTTTTCTGAAAACTCAAGTCTACTTTGAAAATCCACTCTTTCAGATACTGCACCGGATTGCGCTTTGAGAAACAAAGCACTGTAATTACAACCGCTGAGAAAATACGGGCAATCAGCGACGGAACCGCAACGCCAGGCACGCCCGCATGGAGTACAAAGACACCGATGCAGTTTCCAACTACGTTGATCACGTTTGATGCAATCGAGAGATACATCGTCGTGCTCGTTTTTCCAAAACTGCGGTACAGAGCCGCTCCTGCATTGTAGATCGCCATTGCCGGGTAGGAATATGCGGAGATGCGGAGATATGTCACGCACGCTGCCATAACGTCGTCCTCAACCTTACCGAACATCAGCCGCATCAGCTGCTCGTTGGCAATCAAGACTACGACAGAGATAACGACCGACAGCAGCACCGACGCGGTGAGAAGCTGGGAAGCTGCTGCCCCCGCCTGCTCTTTGTCCTTTTTACCGATGTACTGACTAATAACAACCGCACCGCCGGATGCCAATGCTGTGAACAGGTTAATAAAGATCATATTGAACGCATTCACCAGCGACACACCGGAAACCGCCGCTTCTCCGACAAATCCGATGACAAACACATCCGCAATTCCAACCAGCGCCACCAGAAGCTGCTCCAGAAAAAGCGGAACAATCAGTTTTTTCAGATCCTGATTTGAAAACATGTAAAACCCCTCCTGCCATTTTTCTTTCTGTCCTTATTTTAGGCTTTTAACATCATTTTTGTCTAATGCTTATTCTAAATGGCAGTTCATACGCAGATGGCATATTAGACTTCACAGAAATCTCTTTTCACTTTCTCACACAGCTTGCTGTACACATGCTCCACAAACCATGGCTCTGTCGATTTTTCCGCGATCTGCTCCACCGGGATCCAGCCGACTGCACTGTTTTCGTCCGGTTTGCAGCGGATCTCCTGTGCGGGGTCAGCTTCCATCAGGTAAGTGACATTCAGGTGCAGGTGTGTCGCCACGTATTTTCCGCGCTTCACATGGCCGTCCACTGACAGGATTTCGAGTGAGAATGGCTGTTCCGATAAAAGCTTCACCGCCTCAATCCCGGACTCCTCTTTCACTTCTCTTTTCGCCACACTGCAGAGATCCGCATCTCCATCCGCATGCCCGCCGAGCCATGCCCAGGAATGGTAAATATTATGATATGCCATCAGCACCTGCTTCCGGTCCGGGCTCACGACCCAGGCGGAGGCGGTCAGGTGTGCGACTTCGTTTTCCCTCGTCAGAATATCGCACCCGCTTTCCATCCACTTCAGAAGAATCGCCTGATCCCGCTCCTCCTGCTCATTGTACGGACGATATTCCCGGATCTGCCGCAGCAGGTTCTCTTTTGCTGTTTCGTTCTGCATTCGTTTTCCTCCTTATTTTGGATTTAAAGTATTTGTAAAAAAAGACCCCGACCGCCTGTATTTCTACAGACCGCCGGGGTCTCTTTACGTTTGAACACAAATCATGCTACTGCATGAAAATCCTGATTCGGACAGATTCTGCTGTCATAGGGCAATCTCTTTTATTCTGTTTCGGGGCAAAGTTTTTATCGTGTATAAATCCTTTGTCCTTCAGAGATTTCCCAATTCAACACCTGTGTCCACCACAAAATAGATCGCTTCAGAGTAATACCCTTTAACTCTGCACCACTTTTTCTGTTCCTCATAAAATTTGAATTTTAAGTCGCTCTTAACACCTCTAAAAGCCCTTAAAATAAGGCTTTTCTCTACTTTCCAAATATCAGTAAATCCTGTGAAACTGCTGCCAGAAAAACAAAAAAACCTTGAAGAACCGTATTTCTACAGTTCTCCAAGGTTATTCTTATGCTTGGACACTTTCACGCTTATTTACGTGAATTTAGATTTTTCACTGGCTGAAACTTTTGCCCTAAAACTGGATAAAAGCCTTTGCCCTGTGATAAAAGAATGAATTATTTGTTCTTCTGAGCGATTGCTGCCTGAGCTGCTGCCAGACGAGCTACCGGTACACGGAATGGTGAGCAGGATACATAGTCAAGACCGATCTTGTTGCAGAACTCTACAGAAGACGGATCTCCACCGTGCTCTCCACAGATTCCGATGTGAAGGTTCGGGTTAACTGGCTTACCAAGTTTGATAGCCATTTCCATAAGCTTACCAACGCCAACCTGATCCAGTTTTGCAAATGGATCGTTCTCGAAGATCTTAGCGTCATAGTATGCGTTAAGGAATTTACCAGCATCATCACGGGAGAATCCGTATGTCATCTGAGTTAAGTCGTTGGTACCGAAGCAGAAGAAGTCAGCCTCTTTTGCGATCTCATCTGCAGTAAGAGCTGCACGTGGGATCTCGATCATAGTACCTACTTCATATTTCAGATCTACGCCTGCTGCTGCGATCTCAGCGTCAGCTGTCTCAACAACAAACTTCTTAACATATTTAAGCTCTTTGATATCGCCTACTAATGGGATCATGATCTCTGGGCAGATATTCCAGTCAGCGTGAGCTTTCTTTACGTTGATAGCTGCACGGATAACTGCTGTTGTCTGCATCTTAGCGATCTCAGGATAGGTAACTGCCAGACGGCATCCACGATGTCCCATCATTGGGTTGAACTCATGAAGAGAAGCGATGATTGTCTTGATCTCTTCTACAGTCTTGCCCTGAGCGTCAGCAAGTTTCTTGATATCTTCCTCTTCTGTAGGAACGAACTCATGAAGCGGCGGATCCAGGAAACGGATTGTTACAGGGTTGCCCTCGAGAGCCTCGAACAGACCTTCGAAGTCTTCCTGCTGATATGGAAGAACCTTAGCAAGTGCTGCTTCTCTCTCCTCAGCTGTTGTGGAGCAGATCATCTCACGGAATGCATCGATACGTCCCTCACCGAAGAACATATGCTCTGTACGGCAAAGACCGATACCTTCTGCACCAAGCTCAACAGCTTTCTTTGCATCTTCCGGAGTATCAGCGTTTGTACGAACCTTCATGGTTCTATATTTATCAGCCCAAGCCATGATACGACCGAACTCACCAGCGATTGTAGCGTCTACTGTAGGAATGATTCCATCATAGATGTTACCTGTAGAACCATCAAGAGAAATAGGA
>CAVBNJ010000317.1:0-3651 GCA_963596755.1 bacterium | reverse complement strand
CCATAGGAGAGACTTAAGTCCGTTGCAAAAATATAATATTTTCCGGTCTCCCCGCAGTGTGTGATCGTAAAGTCCCGCACACCCTTATCGCCGTAATACGCCCAGAGAACAGGAGCACCGCCGTTGACTGCTTCCCAGTGAAATCCATCACGGCTGATGCCGAAGTAAACCTGCTCGCCGTCCGGCGTTGTCTTTTCGCGAAAATGAACGAATAAATATGCCTGTGCCATAAAAACAAACTCCTTTTTGATATTTTTGAATAGAAAAAGAGCATGCCCTGAAAAAAGTCCAGATGTTCTGTTTTCAGGACATGCCCTCATAATTCTAAATTATTTCGTAAGACGGATTACGTTCCAGCTGTGTTTTCCGAGAACCGTATGCATTTTTCCGTTCTCCAGTTTCGTAGCATCGGAATGTGCAGGAACAACGTGATTCGGATCTGCTTCCGTGTTGACTGCTTTCAGATCATCGTTTGTCAGCACGATGTGCTCAGCCAGACGGTATCCCTCGAACTGGCGCAGATCGCAGGAAACTTCCATATCCTCGTCAAGGCTCTTGTTGACTGCGAAGACAGTCAGTGCATCGTTTTCTTCATCCCAGATGCAGACAGAATCAAGATACGGAGCCTCACCGTACGTTTTGCTTTCGTAAACCGGAGTCAGGACCTGTGTATTTAAAACGGTTCCGCGGCCGTATACGCTTGCATGCATATATGGATAAAAGATCGTCTGACGCCATGCGCCGGTATCGGATGTCATGATCGGAGCAATGACGTTGACAAGCTGTGCGAGGCACGCGATCTTAACACGGTCTGCGTGGCGCAGGAGGGTGATCAGCATACTTCCGACAAGAAGGGCATCCTCAAAGTTGTAGACGTCCTCAAGCTGATGCGGTGCGCGTACCCATTTCTCAAGTTTCTGATCCTGCTCATTGCTGTGGTACCATACATTCCACTCGTCGAAGGAAAGATTGATCTGTTTCTTGCCGTGCTTTTTCGCTTTGACGGCATCGCAGATGGCAACCACACCGGAGATGAAATCGTCCATTCCCTTGGAGCTTGCCAGGAAATCAACGGTGTCATCGGCAGCATTTCCATAATACTGATGCAGGGAGAGGTAATCAACCTCATCGTAGCATTCGTCGAGAACGGTGTACTCCCAGGAACCGAATGTCGGCATGGTAAGGTTAGAGCTTCCGCAGGCAACCGTTTCGATCGTCGGGTCCATGAATTTCATCAGACGGGAAGTCTCTGCGGCGATGCGGCCGTACTCAGAAGCTGTCTTGTGGCCCATCTGCCACGGTCCGTCCATCTCGTTGCCGAGGCACCAGAGCTTAATGTTGTGCGGATCCGCATAGCCGTGGGATTTTCTAAGATCACTGTAGTAAGTGCCGCCCTTGAAGTTGCAGTATTCCAGTACATTTTTTGCATCCTCCGGTCCGCGGGTTCCGAGGTTGACGGCCATCATGATGTCACTGCCGGCTTTTTTCGACCAGTCGGCAAATTCATTCAGACCGAACTCGTTTGTCTCAATCACACCCCAGGCAAGATCCGGTTTTGCCGGCCGTTTTTCTTTCGGTCCTACGCCGTCCTCCCAGTGATAACCGGAGACAAAGTTTCCGCCCGGATAGCGGACGATCGGCACCTGAAGCTCTTTCACGAGATCCAGTGTGTCTTTACGGAAGCCCTGTTCGTCGGAGAGAGAGCTTCCTTCCTGATAGATGCCTTCGTAAACAGCGCGTCCCAGATGTTCGATAAAGGAACCGAAGATTCGCTTGTCAACTTTTCCGGTGAGAAAATATTTGTCGATGATAATTTCTGCTTTTTTCATGCTTGAAAAATCCTCCTGTGAAAGAAATATTCGTTTTCGGGGAAAACAAAGAGCAGATCCTGCCTTCGGGATTTTGTTTCTGTACTTTGTTTCCGCCTCCTGATAGTTTAGAGTTTAGCAGAAAGCAGAAAAAAAGCCAGAGATTTTTGTCCGGTAAAATTGACTTTTTTTCCGATTCGGCGGTAAAATACAAGGAGAAGAGAAAAAGGAGGAAACGGGGAATGGAATTTTCTATCCATATCTGTGAATATAATAGATCCAACGTGGATTACGATATGATCTACCGGCCGGAAGGCAGCGGGGATTATCTTTTTCTGCTGTTTAAAACGCCGATGAAAGTATATACGGGAACGCAGTTTTCGATCACACAGGAGAATGCCTGCATCTTTTATACACCGGATCACACGCAGCATTATCAGGCGGTGCAGAAATTCCGGAACAGCTACCTCCATTTCTGGTGCGGGGAAAATCTGGGGGAAAGGTATGGGATTCCGCAGAATACGGTTTTTTATCCGCAGAATACGGAAGAACTGGATGAACTGATCCGCCGTCTGCAGAGGGAACATATTGGAAAAGATCCGTATGCGGCGGAGTACGAGGAAGCGCTGGTCCGCCAGATGATGATTACGGCATCGCGCGGCATGCGGCTGTACCGGAAAGCAGCGGAAGAGCCGGCGGGACTGTACCGGGAATTTCAGGAGCTGCGCCTTGCGATGCTGAGCCATTACGAGGAAGAATGGACAACAGAGAGGCTCTGTCAGATGGCAAACATGGAAAAAAGTCAGTTTTATTCTTATTATAAACAGTTTTTCAGCAGCACACCGCACATGGATCTGATCGAGGTCCGCCTCGACAAGGCGAAAAACCTTCTTACCAACCAGGCACTCTCGATCGGACAGACCGCTGAGATCTGCGGATTTTCGAATTTATCCCATTTCAGCCGTTATTTCAAAAAACACTGCGGCTGTTCCCCGAAGGAATGGCAGAAAAATGGCGGTAAAACTGCAGGAAAGCGCGAAATGCTATAGCTTTTCCCGATAGGTTGTGCTAAAATATTCAGAAAAGTAAGAAAAAGGGAGAATAAAATGGAAAAGAGAGAGTCATTTAAGAGTCGGTGGGGCTTCATTCTGGCCTGCGTCGGCTCGGCTGTGGGAATGGGAAACATCTGGATGTTTTCAACCCGCGTGTCGCTGTACGGAGGCGGTTCGTTCCTGATTCCGTACATCCTCTTCGTTGCGCTGATCGGCTTTACCGGCGTGACCGCAGAGATGAGTTTCGGCCGTGCAACAAGATCCGGCCCGATTGACGCCTTTGGCTATGCATGTGAAACGAAAGGAAAACGAAAAGTCGGGGAAGCGCTCGGCCTGATTCCGGTGCTGGGATCTCTGGCGATGGCCATCGGTTATACCGTTGTCATGGGATGGATCTTAAAGTACATGATCGGAACCTTTACCGGAAAGACGCTGGCGGCAGCAAGCGTAGACGATTTCGCCGGAGCGTTCGGTTCGATGGCATCTGCATTCGGCAACAATCTCTGGCAAGCAGCAGCCCTTGTGATTGCGATGATCATTCTGGCATTTGGTGTCGGAAAGGGAATTGAAAAAGTCAACAAGGTTCTGATGCCGGTCTTTTTTATCCTGTTTGTCGTGCTTGGCATTTACGTTGCCTTTCAGCCGGGTGCTGTGGATGGCTACCGCTACATTTTCCGCGTGGAGCCAGAAGCGCTTGCCGACCCGAAAACCTGGATTTTTGCCCTCGGTCAGGCATTCTTTTCCCTGTCCGTAGCCGGAAGCGGAACACTGATCTACGGTTCCTACCTGTC
>CAVBNJ010000316.1:0-3684 GCA_963596755.1 bacterium | reverse complement strand
GCCCCATAGCAGCCGGGCGGACATACTGGCACTGGCGTTTGCTGTGTACCTGGCCGTTTTTCAGAAACTCTTTTCGGTAGGCCTGTTTCACTTTGGCTGCCTTTTCCGCAAAATACTGCTGATCCTCGGAACGGTTCAGGATTTTTGCCATCTGGGTTACTTCTTTTAAAGAGTGATACAGCCATGCTGTTGCAGCTTCCGAATCCGGAGTAAACAATGCTTTCATACCGTCTTTTACCATAACAGATCCAGGTTCGAGCCATTCTCCCCAGTGATAACCCGTGTCCAGAATATACTTATAATGGTTTTCCAGACGGTAAAAATGGTTCCAGTTTTTTCTGGCGGCACGTTTCAGATTAAATTCCATGAAGTTTTTTGCTGCCTCGTAAACGTATTCCAGAATTTCCGGTTCCCCGTAAAACTGATACAGCACCATCGGTACATGGATCAGGGCATCCGACCATCCTGCGCTTCCGCATGGAATATGCTGTGTTTTCAGTCCTTTGATCAGTTCAAAAGGTACCTCCGGGCAGATAAACGGCAGATTTCCGTCCTCTGTCTGAAGGGACACAAAATCGCCGAGATATTTCCGGAGAAACTTTCTTGTGTCTGCGTAAAAAGTTGCTGTCTCAGAAAATACCGTGATATCGCCGCCCCATCCGGCACGCTCTCTTGTCGGGCAGTCCGTAGGAATATCCACGGAATTTGATTTCCAGCTCCAGCGGGAATTTTTCACGAACTGATTAATCCTGTCATTGGAGCATTCAAATTTCCCGGTTTCTTTCAGCGCAGAGTACACGGCAATCGAAGTGAAATTTTCCGCTTTTACTTCTTCCGGCCAGTTTTCCAGCAGCACGTAGCGGTAACCGCTGATTAAAAACAGGGATTTGTACGTCTGTTTTCCCTCTTTCAGCGTATATTTCAATGTCTGGCCGAGAGCACCACCAAAGTTTTCCGATCCTTCTGTCTGAAGATTGCTGGTTGTGAAATTACCGTTTTCGTCCAGACATTCTCCCATTTTCAGTACAACGGTCGTTCCTCTTTTTCCAGTGACGGTAAATTCCACATGTCCTGCCAGATTCTGTTTAAAATCCAGTACCGTATTCCCATCGGGTGTATGCAGCACTTCCGGCTGAAATCTTTCCTGTTCCAGAATCGGCTCGCCCTCATGCGGAATGCACGCACCGCGGTAGCTTCCCCTCCGGCAGGAATGCCAGGAACTGTCATCATATTCTGGCTCTTTCCAGCCGGATATTTCTCTGGTCATATCCACAACCTCGAAAGTTTTCAGATCATTTTCTTCCAACGGCCCATTCTGGGTTGCTTTCCAGGTCTCGTCTGTGCGGATGATTTTGGTACTTCCATCCCGGTTTTCCATTCGGATTTCTGCCGCAAGCTGCAGGGTATCTCCGTAAAAGGCTTTTACACTGGTAATTCCAAGGCATCCGCGATACCAGCCATTTCCGAGAATGACACAGAGTACATTCTTTCCAGCCTTCAATTTTTCTGTGATATCATACGTCTGATACTGTACTCTTGCATGATAGTTGGTGAATCCCGGCAGCAAAAGCTGCTGATCCAGTTCCTGGCCGTTCAGATATGCTTTATAAACTCCCAGTGCCGTGATGGAAAGAACCGCTTTCCCGCATGCTTCTGTTACATCAAAGGTCTTCCGGATATAAGAAGCCGGCATCGTTTTTTCTTTATCATATCCTTCTCTTTCCGGAATGATAAACTGAAAATCTTTCTTCATACTTCCTCCCATTTTCTTAAGAATCATTTTCCCGTTTACAAGTCTCTTTTCTTCTGATATTCTAAGAATATACCAAGAAAAGAAAGACAAACAGCACATAACGTACAGATTTTCTTAAGAATCGTACAGAATCGAAAGGCGGCTTCTCTATGGATTATCATACACTCCCATTAATTACCATTGATGGTTCTCTGACCAAGGACAGCGTATTTTCTCTTCTGCAGTCGTATGCCGTCTATGCTTCTGATTTTATCCTGCAGGAACTGACACAGATGCTGACCGGGGAATATCGGCTGGAAGGCTCTATTTCTGTTCTTCCGAATCTTCTGACAAGCGAGCATGCCAGAAACCGTCTGATGTATATTCAGGCTTTTCTGCTGTTTGATTCCAAGGATGGATATTATACAAATCGGAAAGATCTGGATTCCTATGAACTGCGTTATACGCTTTCCGGAGAGGGGGTTTTAGAATACGAGGGGAAAAAGTATCTGCTGAAAGAGGGGGAAGGTTATTTTATTTCCTGCCAGAAACCGCACGTCTATTATGCCAGACCCTGCGGCTGGAAATCCACGGTGCTTCATATCAATGGATCTCTGTGTGATGATTTTTTCCAGAGCTGTTCTCAGAAGGGAAGTTATAAGTTTGACCGGGAGTCCTGTCCTTCGTTTGAAATGATGCAGTATCAGCTTCTGCGTGCAACCCAGAAAGTCTCTCCGTATCAGGAATACAGGATCAACTGTCTTCTGGATCTTTTGCTGTCGGAACTGCTCTCTTCCGCTGCAAATATGCCGGATACAGCACAGGGCCGCAATGACGAAATCATCGCGGCTCTGCTGGATCATATTCATGTGCATTTTTCCGAAGAACTGGTATTTGAAAATCTTGCCAAAGAATTTGGAATTTCCCGGACGCTGCTTTTTGACAGCTTCCGGTGCTATACGGGATTTACACCCGGAAAATATCTGCTTCAGGTGCGGATCCGGCAGGCAAAAATCCTGCTGAAGACATCCACTTTATCCATCGAAGAGGTCGCCACCAGCGTAGGCTTTAAAGATGCCGGGCACTTTTCGCAGATGTTTAAAAAAGAAGCTGGCATCACACCGTTAAAATACAGAAAATCCTGAATTCGCTGTTATTCCCCTGCCCCACGCAGAATATGGAGCAGTACGCCCGCCGCGCGTTCCATTGCTGCCGGTTCGACGGAGGAATAATTCATCACATATGTATTTTCCTGCTTTGCCGCCTCCGCCGCATCTGCGTAATAGCCGGAGAGCGGCTTTAATTTTACGCCGCGTGACTTCGCCTGGGTGACGACCTCCTCCTCTTTCAGATCGGTATGGAGGTGCATCAGGAAGTGTACGCCTGCTTCTTCCTCCTCGATTGTCACATAGTCGCCGAGTGGTTTTTTTTCGAGTGCCTGCAGAATTAAGTCCCGTTTGTTCTGATAATAGTTCCGCAGCCGGTTGATATGTTTCTCGAAGCTTCCATTTTCAATAAACTGGGCGAGTGTGTACTGTTCGAAGTTGGAGACGGTACAGGAATAGAACGACAGCTCGCGGTAAAACTTCTCTGCCAGTGTCTGCGGCAGTACCATATAGCTGATACGCACGGTAGAGGCAAGCGTCTTCGTGAACGTATTCATATAGATCACCTTGTCCGAAACATCGATACTCTGCAGCGTCGGAAATGGCTTGCCGGCCAGGCGCAGCTCGCTGTCGTAATCGTCTTCGATGATGTAGTGGTGTTCCGACTTCGCTGCCCAGCCAAGCAGCTCGTAGCGGCGGCTGATCGGCATGATCGTTCCGGTCGGAAAGTGGTGCGACGGTGACGTATGGATAATATCGACCTCACGCTCTTCCAGCTCCTCCACGGAAACTCCCGATTCGTCGAGCGGTACTGACTCATACCGCACTTTCATACTCTCATAGATC
>CAVBNJ010000315.1:0-3708 GCA_963596755.1 bacterium | reverse complement strand
CCCCCATGATCGTCGTAATCTTTCCTTCCTCAATTTTCAGAGATACGCCCTTCAGCACTTTATTTTTTCCATACGCAAAATGCAGGTCACGGACCTCCATGGCCGGCTTATCCGCACGGCTGTTTTCCTTCTCACTTCGCATATTTCTTCGACCTCCTTAAAAGAAGAATAAAGAACGGGCCGCCGACCACGCTCATGATAATCGATGCAGACACCTCGTACGGAGCCGCAATCGTTCTTCCGATCGTATCGGCAAGCAGAAACGTAAACGCGCCGAACAGCGCGGAAAACGGAACCAGCACCTTGTGATCACTGCCTACCAGAAGCCTTCCAATGTGCGGAACAATCAGTCCGAGGAAGCTGATGACGCCTGCCACCGCTGTCGAAATACTTGCGAGCAGCACGGCAATCAGGGAAATGATGATCCGCATTGCATTGACATTGATGCCGAGGCTCCGCGCCGTCTTGTCCTCCAGTGCGAGCAGGTTGCACATCTTCGTCATCGCAAGCGCCAGCACCAGACCGACCGCCACGTACGGAACGAGCGTCCGCACATCATCCCATGTCTTCATCGTGATATTTCCATTGACGATCGCCGCCACGCCGGACATATTGCCGCCATTCATTGCGTTCAGCGCACTTGAAAGTCCTGTGAACATGGCATCGACCGCAACACCAACAAGGATAATGCGAAGCGGGCTTAAGCCCCCTTTCCACGACAGACTGTAGACCAGCACAAATGCAGTCACACCGCCGAGGAAGGCAAACAGCGGGGTAAAGAAAAACAGGGATGGCGCAAACGCCGTGATCAATACCGCCGCAAAACTTGCTCCGCTTGAGATACCAATGATGCCCGGATCGGCAAGTGGATTTTTCAGTACCGCCTGAAACAGCACACCTGACACTGCAATCGCCGCTCCCGCCAGCATGGAAATCACAATACGCGGGAAACGCAGATCGTAAATCGTTGCCACATTTTCGTTATACTCTGCAAACAGTCCCTTCATCAGCTCCGGAAAGCTCACCTTCAGGCTTCCGATGTTGACTGCGGCAAAAAACAAGGCTGTCAGCAGTACCATCATTACACCGAAGGAAACCGCCGCCTGCGCCGTTTTTCTGTGTTTTCTTGCCTGGTCCTGTCCGGAGAGGTTATTTTTTTCTGTCTCTTTCATATCGTCCTCCTCTCCTGCTCACTCTGCAGTATTCCCGCCGTTCTCCGGGTAGAGAATTGTCTGCAGTTCCTCGAGTGCTTTCGGATACTGGAATGTTGCGCTCATACCGAAATACTCATACGTCAGATCATACACTCGTCCGTTTTTCACCGCTTCAAAATGCTGCCAGATATCATTCTCCGCGAAATCTTTGCTGAACATCTCCATAACCTGATCCGGCAGCGCGTGGGCTGCGCGTAAAATGATGTCCGGCTCTTTCGTTTTCATGTCCTCGGTATTGACGGTTAAAAATTCCTGATCGGTATCGGAGTATACGTTTTCGCCGCCCGCCAGTTCCACGAGACTTCCCACGTAGGAGTTCGGCGTCGCAATAATGTAGGAACCCGGAAGTCCCATTAGAATCATGACCTTCGGATGCTCTTTGCCCTCATTCTGTTTTCTGTAATCATCATAGAATGAGACAAACTCATCCACCAGCTGCTGTGCCTGCTCCTCACGTCCGAAAATCTCGCCCAGTTCCTGAATGGAACGGTACATGCCCGGCACGCTCCGCAGATTCAGAAATGCCCAGTCCGTATCAATCGCCTCATATTTCGGCTGCAGGTCGCTCTGCAGAGAAACCGGGCTCAAAACCCAGTCCGGCTTTAAGGAAGCGACGATCTCCATATCGGGGCTCATCGCTGTGCCGACCGTCTCCACATCCTGATACCGCTCCGGTATCGCCGAAGCTGTGCTGCTGCACACGCCGACCAGATCCAGTTCCAGCCTGTCGCAGATATCCGCGGTTGACGGAGACGTTGCAATGATTCGCGGTTCCCCCGCCGTCTCCTGCACCTTTTTCTTTGCCGCTTCCACAGCCGCCTTTTCCTCGGGATCGTTGATCGCAAGCAGTGTCTCCACGTTTTCGCCCGATGCCTGGGAAGTGTCCGCCGCGCGGCTGCTGTCTTTTTTCCCCTGACTCTGATCCACACAGCCCGCCAGAGAAGCCATCACCGCCAGGGCAAGAAAGGCGGCCGAAACTGCCTTCCTCCGCTTATTCATCATCGTCTTCTGCGCCTCCCCATCGTCTCCAGTTTCTTCGGAAGAAATAAACGATACCTGCTGTAACTCCGATCAGAATCAGACCCGACAGAACAACGGCCAGTGCAATCTGAAATACTCTGCTGCCAAAGGAAACGCTGTCCGCTGTTTCCGAAACGTCTGCTCCGGTCACTTCTTTGGCTGTTGAAAGACTTAAGCCCTCTGCCGAATTCAGGGTACTGCTCTCGGTGCCTGCGGACGCTGTTTCACTGTTCTGTTCTGCTGCCTCCTTTACGGTACTCTCCAGCTTTTTTTCTGTATCCTGTTCACTCGTGTCTTCCGCTTTTGCTTCCTCACTTGTGTTTTCTGCCGCACCTGACGGTTCTATTTTCGTTCCGCCCTCGGCAGCTGTCTGAGACGTATCGGCCTGCGTTTCTGTCTCCCCGGAACTTTCCGATGTACTTAAATTTCCACTCGAAATCTGTCCTGTTCCTTCATTAGAATACGTATTCTGCTGTTCCTGTTCCGCCTCGTTGGCGGCTGCCTCTCCAGCACTTTCCGTCACGATGGTCGCATTCATATCCGTACCGTTTCCCTCGCTGTAGTCGCTTGGATACAGATAGAAAATGACGTCTCTTCCCATAGAATCTACATACATGGAGCCGCGGACAATACAGTTTTCACTCGGAACACGGATGCAGACATCCGCCGTCGTTCCGTTGCCGTCCGTACCATTTCCCGTAATTCCAATTTCTGACGGCTCAGACCAGCCCGAATCACCGACATTCTGCACCCAAAAACTGTGCCCGCTTGTATAATCCATCAGGCTCAGACGGATCGTCAGATAATACGCACCGCTGTCTGTCAGTTCCAGAATTCCATTGCCGTACACGCAGCCTTCCACCATGCCCTGCCCCGTCGCATAGGAACCATCTCCGCCGGAATCCTCAATCACGCCGGTTACCGGATGGGCATAGCACCGGTTGATCACACAGGTATAGACACTCCCGCTGTCCGCGTACGCCTGCACCGTCGGGAAAAACGCTGACAGTGTCATCACAAGCAGAAGTGCGGAAAGGACAGCCAGAGCTTTATCTTTCATCTTTCTGTTTTTCATGGTTCTCTCCTTGTTTTTTCTTTCTATACTCTCTGTATCCTGCCGCCAGTAAGGTACATCCCAGAAGAAGGACGGCTGCCCATACCACATTGTTCTGCACCTCATCTCCCGTGTTGACGCTGGATGCCGCTTTCAGTTTCGAACTGCTTCCCAGGCTGGAAGTTCCGCTCTTTAAAGAAGATCCGCTTCCAAGAGAAGATGTACCGCTCTTCAGCGTGTTGTTTCCCAGACTGTTATTCCCCAGCGTATTGTTTCCGATGTTGCCCGTTCCATTGGAATTGTTGTTATTGTTGTTATTGTTGTTATTATTGTTGTTTCCGTCGTCATCGAATCCAGGATCATCGGAAGCTGCCGTTTTCAGCGTACTCCAGTCCAGTTTCAGATACACCGGCTGTGTAC
>CAVBNJ010000314.1:0-3712 GCA_963596755.1 bacterium | reverse complement strand
GTCCAGTACCATGTTGAAGCCATTGCTTTTATATAAATGTATCACTGTGGTATTCCTTTCTATTCTGTAACTCTCTCTTTTTTACTATGTCTGGCAAAAAGAATGTTCCCAAATCCGGCGAAACCGGTTCTGGGAACACCTTTTACTCGTCCTTATGGATTAGTTTTTACTTATGCTCGCAGCTCTGGTTGCCTACGGTGCAAGAAGTCTTACATGCGGACTGGCAGGATGTCTGGCACTCACCGCATCCACCTTTTTTTACAGTGTTCTGTAAGCTTTTTGTATTTAAAGTTTTGATGTGTTTCATGGCACATTCCTCCTTCATTGTAGTTGACGCGCGACTTTTTTATAGTCTCCGGCCATTAGCTCTTCCCATTATAGCATAGGTTTTCCAAATTTGAAAGTATGTTTTTCGAAAAAATATTCTGTTTCTGTCAAGTTTTATCTGCCGTGCGCCGTCATTCCTCCTGCCATTCCGCCGACGGCGCAGACTGCTGCCGCCCACAGAAGCCTTCCGGCTCCCGCAAATCCGCCCGGCAGAAAGACGGCGGAGACGATGATCAGAACGGCAAAGTACACGATTCCAAAGCAGATTCCCCACAGAAACCGCCGCTTTTCGGCCATGTTTCCTGCGATTCTTCCGCCGAAAAAACTCGATGCCAGATAGATCACCACGATGCCCGCCTGCACCCACGTTTCGCTCCAGGAAAATTTCCAGAGCAGGAAAGACAGCAGCAAAAGAAGGAGCACCGAGATCAGATAGGAAACGAGAAGCGCCTTCAGCCAGCCGGTCAGACTGCCGGGGCCCGCAAGCCATGTTTTCTTTTCTTCCATAAGAAAAAGCCCTCCCATACAGTAATGTATGGAACGGCTTTTTCGGTTATGCCTGTTTATTCCTCATCAAACGGATGATTCTTTTTGAATTCCAGCCATGCGGCCATGCTCTTCGCACGTTTTGCCTGCATCTGCAGGAATGCCATGCAGAACATGACGGCAGCAGAGAGTGCAGAGCTGATGGCCAGCGGAAGCACCATCGTCTCATCGCCGGTGTTGACCGGGATGCTGCGGATGCTTGCGGTGGTCTGTGTCTTCTTCTGCGGAATCTTTGTGCTTCCGGTATTGGAACCTGAATTGGAAGAGCTGCTGTTGTTACTGCTGCTTCCTGTGGATGTACTGCTGTTGCTCTTGGACGGTGTGGCTGTCGGGGTCGGGGTTGAAGTCTTATTCGTTCCGTAGTTGTCCGGTCCGACAAGAATCGTTCCCGTGGTGCGCAGTACGCTTGCGTCATCTGCGGCGCTTGCCACCATCTCGCCGGCGCTTAAGTTGGATTTCTGCTCTGCGGCTGCAAGCAGTTCGTCTGCGCCCTCACTCGTTTTCTGCTCTTCCTGTGCTTCGGCTGTTGGTTCTGCGGTTTTCTCTTCGGAAACGACGCCTCTCGCCATGCTGATTGCCATCGGCTGGATCAGAAGAGATACGTCGGAGATCAGATAACCGTTATCTGTGCTGTCTGTCTCAGATGGTTTCGCAATTTCTTCGTAGTTCTTTACCGTCTCGTTGTCTTTCTGGATTTCATCTTTTACGAGGTCATCCAGGTTTTCATCGTCTTTCCAGTGATCGGAAGAGCTGTTGTTATCGGACGGTGTCACAGGTACTTCGATGGTATCGTCTTTCTTCGAATCATCTGCGGACGGATCCTCTTTCGTTGTTTCATCCGGGGCCGGCGTTGCGGTTGGATTTTCTGCAGGTGTATCTGGATTGGCATCCTCTGCCGGATCGTCTGTTTTCTGGTCCGGAGCTGGTGTTACTGTCGCTTCTGCATCCGGCGCTGCGGTCGGCTGCGGATCCTGGGTATCATCTGCAGCGTCCGGGGCCGGCGTTGCTGTCGCATCCGGAGTTACGGTTGGTTCTGTTGTCGGCTCTGCGTCTGGCGTTACCGTCGGTTCTGCATCCGGCGTCACGCTCGGTTCCGTCGTCGGTTCTGCGTCCGGGGTCACCGTTGGTTCTGCTGTCGGCTCCGCATCCGGTGTTTCGGTCGGACCAGGAGTCGGGGTTACGGTTTCATCGGCCGCATCCGGTGCCGGAGACTCACCCGGTGCCAGGGTCGGTGTCTCTGCGAGCGCTTCTTTTGCTTTTTCTGCTGCCAGCACTGCCTCATATCCGGCTTCTGTCACTGCGGTTTCATCCTCTGCAAAAACCGTATCGGTCACTCTGCCCCAGAAATCGGTTTTCTGCTGTTTCTTTTTATAATCTTCCAGCTCTTTTTCGTCCATGCCGACGAATACCAGATACTTTTCTGCTGCTGTCTCGACCGTCTGATCTGCTTTTCCGGTTTCTTCTGCACTGCTCTGCTCCGCCTGCAGTTCTGCCGCTGCTTCCGTAAGAAGCTCCTGTGCTTTTTCCACCGTCTTTACGGCTGTCTCTGCGGTTGTACCGTCTGCGGTGTCGCTGCCTTTTTTCAGATCGACATAGACGGCTGCCTTCTGCGTCTTTGTCTCTGTATCGTTTTCAGTCCCGGAAGAAGTCTGGTTCTGTACCGCGCTTTTTTCCGTTTCCGCCGCTGCGCTGGCACGAAGCGGGACTGCATCGGAAAATACCAGTGTGCCCGCCAGAACGGCACCCATCACTTTCCATGCCTGTTTTTTCTTCATTGCATATCTCCTTATATTCTCTTGGTATATCGAATCAATTTCTGTCTTTTTGTGTCATAATTTCGCATTACAGCATTATAGCACAAGAAAGAATCCCGCGCAAGGCTGAAGTCGCCCTGAAACGCGGGATTCTCTTTTGATTTTATTGCTTTTTAGTTGGTTTCCATTCTTGTTGTTGTGAGCTGATCCGGGGATAAATTCAGGATTTCCATAAACTCATCACCTGTGATCGTCTCTTTCTCATACAGGTATTTTGCCAGCTCGTGGAGTTTCGGCATATTGTCTTTCAGAAGCTGTTCTGCTTTCTCATACTGCTTTCTTACTGCTGCAACAACCTTCTCATCGATCTGTGCTGCCGTAGATTCGGAGCATGCCAGAGAAGTGTCGCCGCCGAGGTACTGGTTCGTGACAGTTTCAAAGGCAACCATACCGAACTCTTCGTTCATACCGAAGCGGGTGATCATGGATCTTGCCACCTTCGTTGCCTGCTCGATATCGTTCGAAGCACCGGTCGTGATGGAATGGAACACAAGATCCTCTGCCACACGGCCGCCGGTCAGCGTTGCAATCTTGTTTTCCAGTTCTTCGCGGCTCATCAGATTGTGCTCGTCCTCATCCACCTGCATGGTATAACCGAGGGCACCGGAGGTACGCGGGATAATGGTAATCTTCGTAACCGGAGCGGAATGGCTCTGCAGTGCTGCGACGAGTGCATGGCCGACCTCGTGGTAGGAAACGATCAGTTTCTCCTTGTCGGTCATGATCTTGTTCTTCTTCTGGTATCCTGCGATGACAACCTCAACGCTCTCCTCCAGGTCTGCCTGGGTAACAAATTTTCTTCCGTCACGGACGGCACGAAGTGCTGCCTCGTTGATCATGTTGGCAAGCTCTGCACCGGATGCGCCGGATGCCATACGTGCGATTGCATTGTAATCAACATTGTCGCCCACGCGGATGTTTTTCGCATGGACTTTGAGGATTTCCTCACGGCCTTTTAAGTCAGGCAGTTCCACCGGCACACGGCGGTCGAAACGACCCGGACGGAGAAGTGCCGGGTCCAGAGA
>CAVBNJ010000313.1:0-3730 GCA_963596755.1 bacterium | reverse complement strand
GCAGACGATATGCTGATCACCATGGGTGCCGGCGATGTTGTGAAGATCGGCGAGGAACTTCTGGCTTCCGAAAAATAAAAGATCCTGAATTTCGATTCCTTATCCCCGGGAAAACCTGGAACTTCCAGTTTTTCCCGGGATTTTTTTGTCATAATCGGAAATTCTGATTATAGTTACGCACATTTTTATTCACAGCAAATTCCTTGTATTTCCGCCGTTTTTGGGAGTTATCCACATTGTCCACAATTTTATACACATTTTTACTCCACACACAATGTGGATTTTCTGTGCATAACTTCGTTTACATAACGGAGTATACAGAAAGCCCCATACTCCCCTGTTTTCAGCCATTTTTCAACATTTTCGGTAGATGATAATTTTTCCCGAACAGATTTCCTCCACATTATCCACATTATCCACAGCCATTTTTCGTCCACCGTGGATAAATCCCCTGATCCTGCTTTTCTCCTGTTTTTCTTCAAAAACAACTATTCACTTGTCGAAAAGTCTGTGTTATACTTGGATGTGTATGAGAAAAGGCACGATGTGTGAAAAAACAAAGAAAACAGATCGTCAAACATAGAAAATCTGCCGTAGTTAAGAACAGGATGGTGTAAGAAACGTATGCTGACATTAAACAATGACTGCCTGGCCAGTGTAACTGCTGTGCCGGATCTTTTTCTGGAACAATATATGCCCGCAGCCAATGGAGAATTTGTGAAAGTGTACCTTTATCTGCTGAAAATGGTGAAAGACCATCAGCAGGATTCCACTCTGTCATCTATGGCAGATTTTTTTTCCTGCACGGAGAATGATATTGTCCGTGCGCTCAAATACTGGGAGAAACAGGGACTTCTCTCCCTCTCCTACACTGCCGGGGAAAACGGTCCGACCGGAATTGCATTTCTGCCGCTTGTGCGGAAGGAAGAAAGCGGAATCCTTCCGACACCGGAAGCTGAACTTTCCGGACCGGTCACTGCTGCTCCATCCGCTGTTTCCCGCCCGGTGCCGCCCGCCGCTGATCCGGTTCCGGCAGAAGCTGCACTGCCTGCATCTTCTTCGCCGTCCGTCACACCGGAAATCAAAGCGGAAAAAGACGCTGTGCCGCCAAAACATGCGCCCGGCAGCCGCGAGGAACTGCAGCACGTTCTCTACGTCGCCCAGACGTATTTCGGCCATCTCCTGTCGCCGACGGAAATCGAATGTATCATGTTTTTCTACGATGATCTCCACTTTTCCGCGGATCTTCTGGAATACCTGGTGGAATACTGTGTTTCCAAGGGAAGCACCAGCATTCACTACCTGAAAAAAGTAGGCCTCGCATGGCACGAAAGCGGAATCCGCGATGTTGCCTCTGCCAAACAGGAGACCACCACGTTCAACAAACATTACTACACGATTTTAAAGGCATTCGGTATCCGCAACCGCGCACCGGTGGAAAAAGAAGCGGAAATGATGGACCGCTGGCTCAACACGTACGGCTTCACGATCGACCTCATCACCGAGGCCTGTCAGCGAACCGTTTCCAAAATCGGCCAGCCGAGCTTTCAGTACGCCGAAGGCATTCTCTCCAAATGGAAGGAACAGGGCGTCCGCTCCATGGCAGACGTCGAGCACCGCGATGCGGAGCATCAGAAACGAAAGAAAGCCGCGTCGGATCAGAACGCGGCACGGAAAACCGCTCCTGCTGCTTCGAACAACCGCTTCAACAATTTCCATCAGCGAGAATACGACTACCAGAAATTAGAAGAACAGCTTCTGAAATAACGCCCGGAGGACGAAAGAGTTATGGCACTGACAAACCCGCAATACGATACGATCATGCGTATGTACAACGAACGGCAGCTCCGCCACCAGAGAGAACAGCAGGAGCACATCCGCATCGCCTACGAACAGATTCCGCGCCTCGCAGAAATCGACGCCGAGATTGCTTCTCTCTCGGTCCGCAAAGCGAAAGCGATGCTGAACGGAGACGCCTCCATGGATCTCGACCTGAACGCCGCCATCCGCGACCATTCCCAGGAACGTGCGGCGCTTCTTGCCATGCACGGCTATCCGGCTGACTATCTCGAGCTGACGTACGACTGCCCGCTCTGCCGCGACACCGGCTATATCAACGGCACGCAGAAATGCGCCTGCTTTAAAAAGGCCGCCGTCGATCTTCTGTACCGGCAGTCCAATGTGGAAGAGCTTCTGAAAGCCGAAAATTTCAGCCAGTTTTCCCTGGATTACTATTCCGACAGCCTGACCAGCACCGGAACGCAGCTTACCTCCCGGGAAGCCGCAGCCGCAGCGCTGGAAAAAAGCCAGGCATTTGTCCGGAATTTCGGCTCCTCGTTTGAGAATCTCTTCTTTTACGGTGACACCGGCGTTGGAAAAACGTTTCTTTCGCACTGTATTGCCCGCGAGCTGATCGAGCAGTCCTTCTGTGTGATTTATTTTACTGCGTTTGATCTGTTTGACCTGTTTGCACGCTACACCTTTTCCAGTTCAGAAGAGGCAAAAGACGCACACGCCAATATTTTTGACTGCGATCTTCTGATCATCGATGATTTAGGTACGGAACTGACCAACAGCTTCGTCTCTTCCCAGCTCTTTCTCTGCATCAACGAACGCATCCTGCGGAAGAAATCGACGATCATCTCCACCAACCTGCCGCTTGACCGGTTCATGGAGACGTACTCGGAACGTACCTTTTCACGAATTTCAAGTAACTACACCATCATTAAACTTTTTGGAAACGATATTCGTATCCAGAAAAAACTTTTGGGAGGAACCAAAGCATGAGTAAGGGAACTGAAGGACATTTTGACACACTGCCAATCGGAAGACTGGGACTGATCCCGCTGAACAGCAGCGCTGCACTCGGCAAGAAAGTAGACAATTATCTGGTTGAGTGGAGAAAAGGACGCGGAGACGAATTTGCGGAGAAATACGTTGCTGCATACGAAGGATATGAGCGTGACAGCTACATTATCCAGTCTCAGGTTCCGCGTTTCGGTTCAGGCGAAGCAAAGGGTATCATCAACGAATCCGTCCGCGGTGACGATATCTACATTCTGCTCGATGTCTGCAACTACAGCCTGACGTATTCTCTGTGCGGCTACACAAACCATATGTCTCCGGACGACCATTTCCAGGATCTGAAGCGTGTGATTGCAGCCATCGGAGGAAAGGCCCGCAGAATCAATGTCATCATGCCGTTCCTGTATGAGAGCCGCCAGCACAAGAGATCCGGAAGAGAGTCTCTCGACTGCGCACTCGGCCTGCAGGAGCTGACCGCTATGGGCGTTGAAAACATCATCACCTTCGACGCTCACGACCCGCGTGTCCAGAACGCGATTCCGCTGCACGGATTTGAGACCATCCAGCCGGCTTATCAGTTCATCAAAAATATCCTGCGCAATGCACCGGATATGCAGCTGGACAAAGATCACCTGATGGTCATCAGCCCGGATGAGGGCGGTATGGGCCGTGCCATCTACATGGCAAACAACCTCGGTGTCGACATGGGTATGTTCTACAAACGCCGTGACTACTCCACCATCATCGACGGCCGCAACCCGATCGTTGCACACGAGTTCCTCGGTGCCGACGTAAAGGGCAAGGACATGATCATCATCGACGATATGATCTCCTCCGGTGAGAGTATGCTTGAAGTTGCCAAACTTCTGAAAGAACGTGAGGCACGCAATATCTACATGTGCTCGACCTTCGGACTGTTCACCAG
>CAVBNJ010000312.1:0-3757 GCA_963596755.1 bacterium | reverse complement strand
CTTCTTCCTTCATCGTCTGCACCGTAAATTTTCCGGCTTCCCGGGCGATTTTTGTGATTTGCCGTTCGGTTTTGTCCATTTCTTTTCCTCCTCTTCGTTCGGATTTGCATGTCCCAAAATAGATGTATATGCAACTAACTAGATGATAGTACAACCAATTAGAAATGTCAACCTTTCTGTAAAATTTATGCGCAGATTGTAAAATCGAGCGGAAAGTAACGTTTCTTCTGGTTGACGAAGCTGCGGACGGACTTTATAATAGAGATATTCGGCTGTAAATAACGGCAGCCAAACTAACAATAAGGAGATGTATTTTACATGGAAAAGAAACATGCGCGCGGCAGCTTTACCGGATCGATCGGTTTTGTACTGGCTGCTGCCGGAAGCGCGGTCGGACTGGGAAATATCTGGCGGTTCCCGTATCTTGCTGCAAAGGACGGCGGCGGAACCTTTATTCTGGTCTATATCGTACTGGCTCTCACCTTTGGTTTTACGCTTCTGACCACTGATGTCGCCATCGGACGGAAAACCGGACAGAGCCCGCTTACCGCTTACGGAATGATTCATCCGAAATGGAACGGCCTTGGCCTTCTCGCCAGCATCGTGCCGGTTGTCATCCTGCCCTACTACTGCTCCATCGGAGGATGGGTATTAAAGTACCTGTCGGTTTTTATCACCGGACACGGAGCTGCGGCAGCAGAGGACGGTTACTTCACCGGCTATATCACCGGTACCTGGCAGCCGATTGTCTGGCTGTTTGTCTATCTGTTCCTCACCGCATTCGTTGTTTACCGCGGTGTCAACAAGGGAATTGAAAGCTACAGCAAAATTCTGATGCCGATTCTTCTGCTTCTGATCATCGGTATCTCGATTTTCTCCCTGACACTGTCCCATACCGATGCAGACGGCGTGGTCCGCACTGGACTGCAGGGCATGAAGGTTTATCTTGTCCCGAATTTCAAAGGCATGACACCGCAGAAATTCTTCGTTGTCTTTGTCGATGCACTCGGTCAGCTTTTCTTCTCGATCAGTGTCGCAATGGGTATCATGGTTACGTACGGCTCCTATGTCAAGAAGGACACGAACCTGATGAACTCCATCAACCAGATCGAGGTTTTTGACACGGCTGTTGCCCTGCTTGCAGGCCTCATGATCGTTCCTGCTGTCTTTACTTTTATGGGAACGGAAGGCATGTCTGCCGGCCCTGGTCTGATGTTTGTCTCTCTGCCGAAAGTCTTTAAGGCGATGGGAGCCGCAGGCGGCGTTGTCGGAACTGTTTTCTTCCTCATGGTTTCCTTCGCAGCGGTTACTTCTTCTGTATCGGTCATGGAATCCATCGTTTCCTGTATGATCGATAAGTTCCACATCAGCCGGAAAAAGAGCACCGTCATCGTAACGATCTACGCGTGCATCATCGGCGTTCTCGTATGCCTCGGCTACAATGTGCTCTACTTTGAGCTGAAGCTTCCGAACGGCGCAACGGCGCAGATTCTGGATGTGATGGACTTTATCAGCAATAACCTTCTGATGCCGCTCGTTGCACTTCTTTCCTGCATTCTGATCGGCTGGGTGGTCAAACCGAAGGTGATTATCGACGAGGTAACTTCCAGCGGATGTAAGTTCGGAAGAAAGAAACTGTATATCGTGATGATCAAATTTATCGCACCAGTGCTCCTTGCGGCGCTGCTGCTGCAGTCGTTCGGCGTGATCAGAGTCTGATTGCCCCAAATGGTGTATCAAAAAAAGCATGTTCTCCACTGGGAAGTTTCCCCGGAAAACATGCTTTTTTGTATTTCACGTTTCTTTATTTATTCAGAATTTCTGTTACAATCGCTTTCAGTTCCTCACATTTGCAGTCATCAGAGAAGTATTTCGCAAATCCGGCGGTGGAAAAAGCACCTTTTACCAGATCGTGGTCTTTTTCATCCAGCTTTTTCAGAATCGTCGGCAGATCCTGATACGTTACTTCCTTGACCTGATCGAGGATTTTTTTATTTCTCTGCTCCGGAACGGCGCGCTCCTTCGGATAGCCCTGACCGCTTTCCTCGCAGAACAGCTTTTCAAAAATATATTCCAGATTCAGATCTCCGCCCCAGCCGTAGCCTTTGGCGAATGGAAGGGCGATGGCATTTCCGTCGTTGATCTGTGCGAACGTGTAGGCATCCAGCGGGTCCTCGATGTGGCCGCAGATGACGCCTGGGAAGGAGTTGCAGGCAAGCATGGCGCCCTCGCCTGTTCCGCATCCGGTAATCACATAGTCGGCCGCACCGGAATTTAACAGGACAGCGGCTAAAATGCCGATCTGTACGTAGGTGAGCTGCGCCTCGTCATCAGCCGCATACATTCCATAGTTTCTGACTGTAAAGCCTTTCGGCTCCACTATCTTTTTCAGTGCCTGGCAGATCACTTCGTTTTTGGCTGCCTGACTGTTTTCGTTGATTAATGCAATTCTCATAACGATTCCCTCTTTTCTCTGATTTTGCGGTTGCAGATGCGTCACGGCTGTTTTCCGATATAGGCGAGAATGCCGCCGTCCACGTACAGAATATGGCCGTTTACAAAGTTGGACGCATCGGATGCCAGGAAAATGGCCGGTCCCATCAGATCCTCCGGCGTTCCCCAGCGGGCCTGCGGTGTCTTGGCGATGATAAACTGATCGAACGGGTGACGGCTGCCGTCCGGCTGCGGCTCCCGGAGAGGAGCTGTCTGCGGCGTTGCAATGTAGCCAGGTCCGATGCCGTTGCACTGGATGTTATATTCGCCGTATTCGGAAGCAATGTTTTTTGTCAGCATCTTCAGGCCGCCCTTTGCCGCCGCATACGCGGATACCGTCTCCCGGCCGAGCTCGCTCATCATGGAGCAGATGTTGATGATCTTTCCGTGGCCTTTTTTCATCATCCCCGGAAGAACGGCTTTGGAGACGATAAACGGCGCGTTAAGGTCAATGTCGATGACCTGACGGAACTCTTCGGCTTTCATCTCTGTCATCGGAATTCGTTTGATGATGCCGGCATTGTTGACCAGAATGTCGATCGTTCCGAGCTCTTTTTCGATGTCGGAAACCATCTGGGCAACCTGTGCTTCGTCGGTCACATCACAGAGATAACCTTTCGCCTCGATGCCCTTTGCCTGATAATCAGCGAGTGCTTTTTCCATATGTTCTCCGCTTCGGCAGTTGAATGCAATTTTGGCCCCTGCCTTTGCATAAGCTTCGGCGATCGCAAAGCCGATGCCGTATGCCGCTCCTGTGACAAGAGCGACTTTTCCCTCTAAAGAAAATAACTGATTCGTATCCATGAAACTCTTCCTTTCTGCCCTGATGTACGCACGTTTTTACCACAGGAAAATCTCTTCTCCGGTCAGTTTCCAGATTGCCTCGATATAGTAATAGTCCGCATAAACGATTGGGAAGTTGTGTCCCTCCTCATGATAAGACTGGGAGCAGCGCTCCACCAGATGATCGGTATTTTCGTCATAATTGCAGCTCTTCTCATCGATCGCGCGCAGCATTTTTTCGGCCGCTGCCAGATATTTTTCCCGTTTCCATTCCTTCGTCACTTTCGCAAGTTCCAGCAGTCCGCAGGCAGCAACGCATGCCGCAATATCATCCTCGAAATCACAGTCTTCTGACTGATAAAAATCAACCGGAATAAGGCCGCTCTCCGGGATCTGGGAGACAAAGTAATCGGCTACTTTTTCTGCAGTCGTGAGGAACCGTTCTTTGTTTGTATGCAAAAAACTTAAGACAAAGCCGTAC
>CAVBNJ010000311.1:0-3804 GCA_963596755.1 bacterium | reverse complement strand
GGCAGAAGTGGAACTGATTCTGACCGATCCGGAAAATATCCGTACCATGAACCGCGAACACCGGAATATTGACCGCGAGACGGACGTACTTTCCTTCCCGATGGTGGACTATCCGTCCCCGGCATCGTTCGATTTTCTGGAGACAGAAGAGGGCGATGACTGCTTCAATCCGGACAGCGGAGAGCTGATGCTCGGCGATATCGTAATTTCGGTTGCCCGCGCAAGAGCACAGGCAGAGGAGTACGGTCATTCTTTAAAACGGGAATTTGCTTTTCTTGTCGCACACAGCATGCTGCATCTTTTAGGCTATGATCACATGACGCCGGAAGAGGCAGCCGTGATGGAGGCAAAACAGGAAGAAGTTCTGCAGCGCCTCGGCATCACCAGAGACTGATCAGGAATCAGAAGGAGGGGTCTTTATTAAAAGGAGAGGGTTTTATTCACTGGGGATTGTTTTACTGGGAAGCATGATGTTGTCCGGCTGCCGGAAAATTGGGGAAACGACACCGGAAACTGCATCAGCGGGAACTTCCTATTCATCGGAAGCGGCGGAGGATAGTATTTTGGCAGAAACGGAAACTGCGGAGGCATCACAGCCGGACGAAGAGCCAACACCGGAGCCGCTCGTTCCGGAGGCGATTGAGCCTACACCGGCAGAGGAAGCAATGCCGGAGGGGATGGTAAAAAGCTATCTGACGGGAGAACCTGTCGCCGAGGTGCAGGGCAGAAGACGGCCGGTGGCTGTCATGCTGAGCAATATTATCAGTGCCTGCCCGCAGAGCGGTATCAGCCGTGCGGGCGTGATTTATGAAGCGCCGGTCGAGGGCGGCATTACACGTCTGATGGGGCTGTTTGAAAATTACGACGATCTGGAGAAGATCGGGTCGGTGCGGAGCTGCCGCGAATATTATGTGTATCTGGCGGCTGGGTTTGATGCCCTGTATTACCATTATGGCCAGGCAGCGTACGCGATTCCGCTTCTGGAATCCGACCATATTGACAATGTGAACGGTATGGAATATTCGGAGCAGGTGTATTACCGGACTTCGGATCGTCCGTCGCCGCACAATGCGTATCTGGATGCAGCAGGCATTGCGGCGGGGATTGACCTCTGCGGTTACCGGACATCATATAAAGACGGCTATGACGGATTTTTCCAGTTCGCATCCAGCACGGAAGAGGAAAAACTGGAGCAGGGACGAAATGCCGCATATGTGGCACCGGGCGGATACTTCCATAACAATCCGTGGTTTTCGTACGATGAGACGAGCGGCACTTATCTGCGCTACCAGTTTAATGAACCGCAGATTGATGAGATGACGCAGGAGCAGCTTGCGGTGAAGAACATTATCGTACAGTACTGTTCCTGGAAAAAGTATGATGACAATGCGGAGTATCTCGATATTGATGTGGTAAACGGAGGAACCGGAACGTATATCACAAACGGAAAAGCCATCGATGTGACGTGGAGCAAGGATGATCCATGGGGCGTCACAAAGTACCGGGACAGCAATGGGGACGAGATTAAACTGAATCCGGGAAAGACATGGATTTTGATTGTATTGGATAATTATGCAGATGAGACTGAAATCCGGTGATAAAGCCGGATTTCAGAATTTTCTCTGATTTGCTGGACAGATATCGTGTTTTGCGGTAAGATAAAGAGAAAATTAAAGGAGAATGATACAGAAAATGGAAATTAATATACAGAGAATTAACGAACTTGCCCGCAAGGCGAAAGCGGAAGGGCTGACACCGGCGGAAAAAGAGGAGCAGCAGAAACTTCGGAGAGAATATATTGCAGCCGTAAAAATGAATCTCCGCACCCAGCTCGACAATATTGATGTGCAGGAGAAAGACGGATCGATCGTAAATCTGGGGGAGCGTTATGGAAGCAAAAGGAAACATTAGAAAAGAAGTTTTTGCCCGAAGAAGAGCAGCCACACAGGAAGAAATCCAGGAAAAGAGCCGCATGATTTATGAAAAAATCACGGCTCTGCCGGAGTTTCTGGATGCGGACTGCTTTTTTGCGTATATGGACTTCAAGAAGGAAGTCATGACACGGGATCTGATTGAAAAGGCGCTGGAGATGGGAAAGACGGTTGCTGTGCCGCGCGTGGAAGGTGACGATATGGTCTATTATGAGATTCAGGACTTTTCCACGTTAAAATCCGGTTATTTCGGAATCATGGAGCCGGACGGCGGAAAGGTCTGCACGCGGGAAGAGGGATTTCTGCTGGTTCCCGGCGTGGCCTTTGATCCGGCACGCCACAGAGTGGGATATGGAAAAGGATTTTATGACCGCTTTCTTGCCGCACATCCAGGGTTTACAACCGTTGCGGCAGCGTTCGAGTTTCAGCTGTTTGATGAGGTGCCGTTCGAAGAGACGGATATTCTGCCGCAGATGCTGGTGACAGAACAGAAGATTTACCGTTAGGAGTCAATCACGATAAGACAACACGAGGAGGAGACGAGTATGATGAATCTGGAAGAAATCGGAATGAGAGCCCGTAAGGCGGAGCCGGTGCTTCGTATCATGGAGACGGAGACCAAAAACCGTGTGCTGAAAAAAGCAGCGGAAAATCTTGTGGCAGATGCCGATGCAATCATCGCGGCAAATGCGCTGGATATGGAGCATGGAAAAGAAAAGGGAATGTCCCAGGGCCTTCTGGACCGCCTGTTTCTGGATCAGGGGCGCATTGAGGCGATGGCAGAAGGACTCTGTCAGGTATCGGAGCTGGATGACCCGATCGGGGAAGTGACGGGCATGAAAAAACGTCCGAACGGTCTTCTGATCGGACAGAAACGCGTTCCGCTCGGTGTTGTCGGCATCATCTACGAGGCACGCCCGAACGTGACGGCAGATGCGTTTGCGCTCTGCTTTAAGACGGGAAATGTCGTGATTTTAAAGGGCGGAAGCGATGCGATTCATTCGAATATGGCGATTGTTGCTTCTCTTCGGAAAATGCTGAAAGAAGAGCAGGTGCCGGAAGACGCGCTGCTTCTGATCGAAGATACTTCACGGGAGACGACGGCACAGTTTATGAAAATGAACCGTTATGTGGATGTCCTGATTCCGCGCGGCGGCGCCGGACTGATCCGCACCGTAGTGGAAAACAGCACCATTCCGGTGATCGAGACGGGAACCGGAAACTGCCATATCTACGTCGACGAGACAGCCGATCTTTCCATGGCGGTTGATATTATTCTGAACGCAAAAACACAGCGTGTCGGCGTCTGCAACGCCTGCGAATCCATTGTCGTACACGAAAACGTGCGGGAAAAACTGCTTCCGGTTCTCGCAGAACGCTTAAAAGAGAAACAGGTGGAAATGCGCGCAGACGAGAAGGCAAGAGAATACATGCCGGATGCCAAAGAGGCGACAGAAGAGGACTGGGGAAAAGAATATCTTGATTATATCGTATCCATCAAAACCGTCTCTTCCATCGACGAAGCGATCGCACATATCAACCACTACAACACGAAACATTCCGAAGCGATCATCACCAACGACTACACCCACGCCCAGAAATTCCTGGACGAAATCGACGCAGCGGTGGTTTACGTCAACGCATCAACCCGCTTCACCGACGGCTTCGAATTCGGCTACGGCGCAGAAATCGGAATCAGCACCCAAAAACTCCACGCAAGAGGCCCGATGGGACTGCTGGCACTGACCTCGATTAAAAATATCGTATACGGAACGGGGCAGGTTCGGCCGTAAAAAAGGTATATATGATGTTGTTCCCGGGCAACCCCATTGATCCTCCAAAGGGCAAAGTCACTGATCCTCTGACCAACCGT
>CAVBNJ010000310.1:0-3816 GCA_963596755.1 bacterium | reverse complement strand
TTCTTATCTTGTTAAGTATCATTATAGTGAGACGAAGCACCGTCCGCAACAACAATATTGGGGTAAACGATAACTATATTGAGGTGATCAGCGATTTTTCCTTGTTTTTTTCCCCGTTTTGCCGCATACTTTACTTATCGTATGGTTTTTGACAGATTGATGGATTGGAGGTACCTTTGATGCAGATTCAGATGGATAAAGAAAACCGTGAGCTGAAGGCCCACGGCAGCTATGAATTCCCTGTCAACGTCAGCTATGAACAGCTCTCCCGCTATGAGCGCGGTTCCTTTTCCTGGCACTGGCACCCGGAGATTGAGCTGACGTTTGTCCTCTCGGGACAGATCGGATATCAGGTCAACGGAAAATCGTATGTCTTACAGGAGGGGGACGGCATCTTCTGCAACACGAACGCACTTCACACCGGCCACATGATCGACGGGATGGACTGCGTCTATATTTCGACTACGTTCGCCCCGCGCTTTCTCTACGGCTTTTCCAACAGCGTGATTCAGACGCGCTACGTCGAACCGGTCCTGACGGATATGCAGCTCGCCTCCATCGTCTTTTCGCCGGATATCGACTGGCAGAACAAAGTTCTTACGGACATGCACCGCATTTACGACCTTTCGCTCTCCGAACCGGCCGCCTTTGAGATGGAAATTCAGGAGCTTCTGCTCTCGATCTGGATCGAAATTTACCGCCACGCTTCCTTTTCCGGTGAATCGCAGAATACCGCGGCGGCGCGCGATGTCGAACGGCTCCGTATTCTGCTCGACTACATCCACCGCCACTATATGGAGCATCTGACACTCGAGGATCTCGCCGCACAGATCCACATCTGCCGCAGCGAGTGCTGCCGTTTCTTTAAGAAATGCATGAATGAATCGCTGTTTGACTATCTTCTCGACTACCGCATTGAAAAAAGCCTGCCGCTCCTTCTCGAGCGCCAGGCCAGTATTACTTCCGTAGCCGAGCAGACCGGATTTTCCAGTCCTGCCTATTTTTCTAAAATTTTCCGGCAGCAGATGGGCTGTTCCCCGAGCGAATATCGGAACCGTGCCGATCATTCTGCGTGATCGATCCGCTCCCAGAACGCGTCAATGACCGCCGGGAGGCTGTTTCTCTGCACAATCCGACAGTCGTCCCACTCCCGCGGAAAGAGCTCGCGGTACTCCCGGTTGCGGAACCGCTCGTCGAGCAGCAGAATCACGCCGGTGTCCTCCGTCGTGCGGATTACGCGCCCGGCCGCCTGCAGAACTTTATTCATACCGGGATAGCGGTAGGCGTAGTCGAAACCGTTCTCGCCGTTCCGGTCAAAATACTGCTTTAAAAGCTCCCGCTCCGGTCCCACCTGCGGGATTCCGGCTCCCACGACGGCCGCACCGATCAGCTTTTCGCCGTCCAGATCAATTCCCTCTGAGAAAATGCCTCCCATGATACAGAAGCCCACCAGCGTTTTCTCGTTATCTTTTGCAAATGCCTCAAGAAACTCTTCTCTCTCCTGCTCCCGCATCGCCGATTCCTGGATCAGACATGTCACGTTTTCGTCGACATACAGTTCCTCGTAGACCGCATAGACATCCTGCATCAGACGGTATGACGGGAAGAATGCCATATAGTTTCCCTTCCGGCTTCTGATCATCTCATGCAGATACGCCGCGATTTTTTCATATTCCGCGCGGTTTCTCCGCTGATACTTCGTGCTGACCTCTCCTCCGATCGCCAGGCACCGCTTGCCCGGGTCAAACGGAGATTCTACGTAGACGGCGTAATCGTCTGTGTTCGTGCTGAACATCTTCTTATAATACTGCACCGGCAGCAGCGTCGCGGAAAAGAAAACGGCCGACCGCCCCTGGTTGATGCACCGCTGCAGATTCTCCGCCGGGTTGACACAGAACAGGCGCAGCGCAAAATCGCCGTTGTCAAGATAGCTCGTGTAGATCAGATAATTTTCATCGACCAGATTATAAATCTCTGAAAAATTCCGCAGATTAAAGTAAAATTCCAGTACCTGCCTGCGCACCTCGCTCGTCTTATGTGCTTCCAGCCAGCCCGCCAGTTCTTCGAGCAGCTGGTTCACCATAATCAGAAACGCCGATACGCTTTCCAGCTCCGTGCAGGAATCGCACTCTCTTTTGTAGACGAGCATCTGATGATTGCAGCGGTTCAGCGCCTTTTCGAGCTTTTTGCCCGGTGCATACGGGCGGAGGAGCTGGCGGATCTTTAAAATGTCCTCTTTGACGAGCGTCGCGCTGAACATATCGCGGCCGCGCTCGACCAGGTTGTGCGCTTCGTCGATCAGAAAGATGTAGTCGCCCTTCGTTCCTTCGGCGAAAAAGCGTTTTAATTTCGAGGTCGGATCGAAGGCATAGTTGTAATCGCAGATTACGCCGTCGACCCACGATGCCACGTCAAACTGAAGCTCATGCGGGCAGACATTCCATTTTTCTGCCTGACGCAGAACTTCTTCTCTTGTGTACGAATCGCACTCCGTCAGCATCTCGTACACCGCCGCGTTGATGCGGTCAAAGTGGCCCTTCGCGCGCGGGCAGTGGATCGGATCGCACTCGGGCTCGTCGAGGATGCACATTTTTTCTTTCGCGGTCAGGGTGATGGCCTTGAATTCCAGTCCTTTTGCTTTCAGGATGGAGACGGCCTCCTCCGCTACTGTGCGGGTGATTGTTTTCGCCGTCAGATAAAAGAGCCGGTCGCCGCAGCCCCCGCCGATGGCGCGGATGGCCGGAAAGACCGTGGACATCGTTTTGCCGATGCCGGTCGGGGCCTGCACGAAGAGTTCTTTTTTCCGCAGAATCGTGCGGTAGACACCGCTCACCAGTTCCCGCTGGCCTTTCCGGTACGGGAAGGGGAATTCGAGGTGCTGCATCGAAGTGTCGCGTGTTTTCTGCCACTGATACTGAAATTCTGCCCAGATAAAGTAGGCGTCGAGAAGCTCATCGAACCACTGCTCCAGCTCGGGGAGTGTGTACGTCTGCAGAAAATGGCGGATGCGCCAGTTGGAGTGCTCCGGTTTTACTTCTTCTTTTGTGAGCGGGCGCAGAAGACCTTCCTCCTCGGAGGAGAGCAGAGTGTATGTCATCAGCACGCCCATCTCCTCTTTGCGGTTCTGGCTGCCGTAGATGTAGGCGTAGCATTTTGCCTGCGCCAGATGTACCGGAACAGGCTCTTCCATCGCTTCAAGATCGCGGTACGTTCCCTTGATCTCCTCGATCACGGTTGTTGTTCCGTCCTCGTACATGCCGTCTGCTCTGCCCTCGACGCGCAGGCTGAAATGCTCGTATTCTTTTTCGTACACCAGCGGAACCTCCGCACGGTAATCGCTGCCCCGCTTTTTCTGGATCTGCTGATGCACCCGCGTTCCCGCCTGCATCGCATCGCGCTCGCCGAAACCTCCCGACGAGTTGTCCAGATCCCCGCTGCGCAGAATAAACTCTACCAGATTCCGCACGGAAATCCGGATCTCCTTCTTTTTCTCTTCCACTTGCCCTTTTGCTCCCTTTAAACTTTACTTAGAACATATCTTTGTTATTATACAGAAAAAAGGAGACTGCCGCAACAGTCTCCTTTTTTCTCTCTGAAGTTATGTGTCTCGTGTGATTAGTGTTTCTTCAGAAAGTCCCCTGCGCAAATTCTGTCTCTTCTCTCGCTGGCGGCGCAGGCTGAATTGTTTTTGTTTCCCTGACTCCCCGATATACAATTTGGTATACCAGAGCATTCTTTTTTCAAGTAATAAAATTTATGCTACAGCAAATTTCTGCAGGGTTTTATTGAATGCCGGGCTGTCACCATAGCAATGTA
>CAVBNJ010000309.1:0-3823 GCA_963596755.1 bacterium | reverse complement strand
CCACGGAGGAGATCCGTCAGCAGATCGGAGCCGACTCGCTTGGCTACATGCCGATTGAGGAACTTCAGAGCATGGTCGGTGATCTGCCGATCTGCCGTGCATGTTTCGATAGTCACTATCCGATGGAAGTTCCGAAACAGGATATCAGCGCCCTTCTGGAAAGCTGATTCATCCTTTCTTTCCCCTTTGCCGCTCTGCGGTAAGGGGGATTTTTTGATGCATACTCTGCAGCATTGTTTGCATACAATAGCATCAAAAAACAAAGGCTTTTCTTATGGATCTCACAGATATCATTTATTCCAATGATTACATCAACATTCTGATCCAGAATTACGTAGCACAGTCCGAGCGGTACCAGATGCTCTTCCCGGAATCGAGTGCCCTCCTTGCGCTGAATCCGCAGTATTCGGTTCTCTTTCTCGAGCGCAGCCTGCTCCCGGAAAATCTTTTCGGCGCGGTTCCGTTTACCGGGCTTCCGAAACTTTTTACGCCGCTCTCCACGCTCTCTTTAGAGGTTTCCGGCATTGTCCAGACGCAGAATCTCTACGGCGGCGGATATACCGGCAAAAATGTGATCTTAGGGTTTCTCGATACCGGTATTGATTACCGCCACCCGGCCTTTCTGCGCAGCAATGGGCAGAGCCGGATTCTTGCCGTCTGGGATCAGACGGACCGCACGGGCACACCGCCGCCGCAGTTTCCCTATGGCAGTCTCTACGAAAAAACAGACATCGACGTAGCACTGCAGAGCAGCGATCCGCTCTCCCGCGTCCCGGTCACCGATCCGAACGGACACGGCACGTATGTTGCCGGAGTTGCCGGCGGCACCCCGGATGCATCCGCCGGATTTCTCGGAGCGGCGCCGGAAGCGGATTTTGCCGTTGTCAAATTAAAGCCGGCCAAGCAGAATTTAAAAGATTTTTATCTTGTCTCCTCCAACGCTCCCGTCTTTGAGGAGGATGATCTTCTTTCCGCCATGCGTTTTCTGAACGAAACCGCAGCCCGTGAGGGAAAACCGCTTGTGATCTGTCTGGCTCTTGGTACTAATCAGGGAAGCCACTCCGGGACGCTTCCCATCTCGCTGACGCTGGCACGCTACGGCAATACGCCGGGCGTCATCCCGGTCTGTGCAACCGGCAATGAAGGAAACGCCGCACACCATTATTATGGCTCCGTATCCGAAGATTACTCCCCGAAAAATGTGGAGTTTCTCGTTTCCGAGGGCAGCCGCGGCTTTGTCCTGGAGTTCTGGGGACAGGCTCCGCAGCTTTTCTCCATCGGGTTCCGCTCGCCCGGCGGGGAGACGATTCCGCGGATTCCCGTCTCGCTAAACCAGGAACAGCGGATCACCTTTGTTCTGGAGCGCACCGTCATCTATGTCAACTACGAGGTGGTCCAGGCCACGACCGGCAGTCAGCTCATTCTGATCCGTATCCTGGACCCGACACCCGGTATCTGGACGCTTCAGGTTTACCGCGCTTTTCCATCCCCTCCCGATTTCCACATCTGGCTTCCGATCACCGGATTTTCCGCCTCAGATGTGACTTTTCTGGAACCGGACCCGTACACGACACTGACGACGCCCTCGGCCACCGTTCCCGTTCTGTCCCCCTCCACGTATCAGGCATCAAACACCAGCTTTTCGCCGGAATCCGGGCGCGGTTTTACGAGGCTCGGCGAAATCAAGCCTGACTTTGCCGCTCCCGGCATCTCCGTCACCGGTCCGGGACCGGCAGGTTCCTATGAAAACCGGAGCGGAGCAAGCGCATCCGCTGCCATTACATCCGGTGCCGCCGCCCTTTTCCTGCAGTGGGGTGTTCAGCGCACCCCGTCCCGCTACTTTACGGCACAGGAGCTGAAGAACTACCTGATCCGCGGCGCTGATCGAACCGATACCATTACGTACCCAAGCAGAGAGTGGGGATACGGAAGATTGCAGTTATATCAAAGCTTCTTAAGTCTTATGACAAACTGATTTTCCCGCACACAGGTTTGCTTCTATGGCATATCCGTTTGTTGATGCAAACTTTTAATGTGCAACTGCCTTGTTTTTGATTGTTTTCCGTTGTATCATTACGTATTATCATTATATTTATAAAACTAAAAGGGGGATTCCTGACTATGAATTACGAACGCTTGAACGATCTTCGCCTTCTTGGACTTACGATTGCCTACTACCGCAGAGCAAAGGGAATGACGCAGGCCGAGCTTGCTGAGGCGGTACATATCAGTCGTACCCATATGAGCAACATCGAAGCGCCAAACACAAAAACCTCTATTTCGTTAAACCTTCTGTTCGATATCGCCGAGGCACTCGATATTCCAGTCAAAGAATTGTTTGATTTTCAGGGACGCAGTCTTTAGTCTGTAATCTTTGAATTTTTATTTTAAGAGTAACCCGAAGCGGCAGCTTTTCATATCATGAATTGTAAGCAAAATGATTCCTTTGGAGGAACAAACATGAGTGATTTAGCTGCTACAAACTGTGGATGCGGATGTGACAACGGATGTGGCTGCGATAATGGATGCGGTGTTTCCAACAACAATCTGTTCGGAAATAACAGCTGCAGCATTATCTGGATTCTGCTTCTCCTCTCCTGCTGCGGCAATGGATGCGGATGCGGAAACAACAACAATTCTGACTGCTGGCTCGTTCTGATCCTTCTGTGCTGCTGCGGCGGATGGAACAACAACGGCTGCGGATGCGGAAACAACAATAACTGTGGATGCGGCTGCTGACATCAGTCCTTCCAGGAAACCTTCTGGCAGGCAAAGCCCCGGGCGCGGATGAAACCGCCCCGGGGCTTTTTCTTACCCTTTCTGATTCTGCTGCTTTCGAAGCTTCTCATACTGTTCCCGTCTTGCTTTTTCCCGCACACATTCCAGATCTATCTCATAAAAGGCATTCCCGTCGAGCACCTGTTTTCTTTTTGGTCTGTCTTTTGTTCCATCTTCTTTTCTTTCCCTTTTTCCATTCTGGTTCATTTTCAAACGGCTCCTTTTTTCTCTCATCTTATCGTATGTTTTTTTCGCTTCTCCTGTCATTTTTCCGGCGTCCCGACATAAGATAAAAAGAAAAGATTCAGGAATGCTGCCATGACAGATCATGATGATTACGAAAGAAACGAACAGGACACAGAAAAAATGACGCCGCTCGACCAGATGATCGCGCAGGATCAGCTTCAGATGCTGAAGGCTGCCATTCCCTACGCATCTTTCGGCCTGCAGCCGTCCCTTGCCATTTTCAGCAAATGGCTGGAACTGCAGCGGACGATTCAGCTCTTTTCCCGTCCTGCCGATCTTTCGATGATGTCCGTTGACGCCCCGAAAGCGTCGCCGCTCGAAATGCTGCAGGACATCTCCCGCTTCGCCGCCGGACCGCAGCGCGATGCACTTTCCCAGGCGCTGCAGATGATACAGATGTTTCAGATTCTTCAGCATCAGAATGAGGAGGACCTGCCATGAGTTCTGACCAAACAAAAAAAGACTGGTCCCAAGATCCCTCTCTTTCCGGCATCGACCTCGCGCGTCTTCAGGCACTGCAGTCGATGGCAGAGCAGAGCCGCGGAAAGTCCCAGTCGGAAATGATGCCGTTTCTGCTCTCCCTGATGCAGGGGCAGGGAAAAAGCGGTGCACAGTTCTCCTCCTCCGAGGCGGACCTTATTATCTCCGCCATCAAAGCCGGTAAATCAAAACAGGAAGCCGCCCGCATCGATCAGATGGTGCAGCTCTTCCAGTCTGCATCACGTGGAAAACGGCGGTAAGCGCACTATGAGAAACACGCTCTGCGAGTTTCTCAAGTTATCGCGGCAGTCGCCAAGGT
>CAVBNJ010000308.1:0-3824 GCA_963596755.1 bacterium | reverse complement strand
TTTACGCGGGCAACGAGCCAAAGTCCGTGCTTGCACGAGACCTTGGCGACTGCCGCGATAACTATGAGAAACTCGCAGAGCGTGTTTCTCATAGTTTTTCTGAATTAGAACTCCAGAATAGCTCCCTTATTTGCGCTGGAAACCATCTTTGCGTAACGTTTCAGATAGCCTGTGGTTACCTTCGGCTCTCTCGGAGTCCATGCAGCTTTTCTGCGTGCCAGCTCCTCATCGGATACGGCAAGCTCCAGCTTGTGCTCCGGAATATTGATGCGGATCAGGTCGCCTTCCTCAACGAATGCGATCGGGCCGCCTTCTGCTGCCTCCGGGCTTACGTGGCCGATGGACGCACCGCGGGATGCGCCGGAGAAACGGCCGTCTGTGATCAGGGCTACGGAAGATCCAAGTCCCATACCTGCGATGGCAGAAGTCGGGTTCAGCATCTCACGCATGCCAGGACCGCCTTTTGGTCCCTCGTAGCGGATAACAACAACGTCGCCTGCCACGATCTTGCCGCCGCGGATTGCCTCGATAGCATCCTCCTCGCAGTCAAAGACTCTGGCCGGGCCTTCGTGAACCTGCATTTCCGGAACAACGGCAGAACGTTTGACAACTGCAGTATCCGGTGCCAGGTTTCCTTTCAGAACGGCGATACCGCCGGTCTTGCTGTATGGATTGTCGACCGGACGAATGATCTCCGGGTTCTTGTTGACGCATCCTTTGATGTTCTCGGCAACCGTTTTTCCAGTTACCGTCATGCACTCAGTGTGCAGAAGTCCCAGCTTGTTCAGCTCGTTCATAACGGCATAAACACCGCCTGCCTCGTTCAGCTCCTCCATGTAATGGTAGCCGGCCGGTGCCAGATGGCAGAGGTTCGGGGTTTTCTCGCTGATGGCGTTTGCCATTTCCGGATTCAGCTCTACGCCTGCCTCATGCGCAATCGCCGGCAGATGCAGCATACTGTTGGTAGAACATCCCAGTGCCATATCGACAGTCAGAGCGTTTAAGAATGCTTCTTTTGTCATGATGTCTCTTGGACGGATATCCTGTTTCAACAGCTCCATAACCTGCATACCGGCTCTCTTTGCCAGGCGCAGACGCTCGGAGTATACGGCCGGAATCGTTCCGTTTCCTTTTAAGCCCATACCGAGAACCTCGGTCAGGCAGTTCATGCTGTTTGCGGTGTACATACCGGAGCAGGAACCGCAGGTCGGGCAGGCATTGCACTCGAAATCATGGACATCTTCTTCGGTCATGGTTCCGGCAGCGTAGGAGCCGACTGCCTCGAACATGCTGGAAAGACTTCTCTTCTCGCCTTTTACGTGGCCGGCAAGCATCGGACCGCCGCTGACAAATACGGTCGGAACGTTGACTCTTGCTGCTGCCATCAGAAGGCCAGGTACGTTTTTATCGCAGTTCGGAATGCATACCAGGGCATCAAACTGATGTGCCATTGCCATACACTCGGTGGAATCGGCGATCAGGTCACGGGTAACGAGGGAATATTTCATTCCGATGTGTCCCATGGCGATACCGTCACAGACTGCGATGGCCGGGAACACGATTGGTGTTCCACCTGCCATGGCAACGCCCATTTTTACAGCTTCTGTAATTTTATCCAGGTTCATGTGGCCCGGTACGATCTCATTGTAGGAGCTTACGATTCCTACGAGCGGTTTTTTCATTTCTTCTTCGGTCAGACCCAGCGCACGCATCAGAGAACGCTGCGGTGCCTGTGCGATTCCTTTTTTTACAGCATCACTTCTCATGATCTTTTCCTCTTTTCTTCTATACGTTTATGCCAGTGCTTTTACCAGCAGATCTCCCATTTCGGAGGTGGAAACTTTAGTGCATCCCTCGGACATAATGTCTACGGTGCGGTATCCGTCTTTTAAGATTTTCTGTACGGCATTTTCGACTGCCTCTGCCTCTTTGTCGAGGTCCAGAGAGTAGCGGAGCATCATTGCTGCGGACAGAACGGTTGCGATCGGGTTTGCGATGTTCTTTCCTGCGATGTCCGGTGCAGAACCGTGGCTTGGCTCATACAGGCCGAATTTTGTCTCGTTCAGGCTGGCGGAAGAAAGCATTCCGATGGAGCCTGCTACCATACTTGCCTCGTCGGAGAGGATATCTCCGAACATGTTCTCAGTCAGAACGACATCAAACTGGCACGGATTGTGAACGATCTGCATCGCGCAGTTGTCAACGAGCATATGCTCTAACGTAACTTCCGGGTAATCTTTTGCAACATCCTCTACAACGGATCTCCACAGACGGGAAGAATCGAGAACGTTTGCTTTATCTACACTTGTTACTTTTTTCTTTCTCTTCATGGCGATATCGAAAGCGCGGATGGCGATGCGGCGGATTTCGGTCTCGCTGTAGGTCAGGGTATCGGTTGCTTTTTTAACACCATTCTCTTCTACGGTATGGCGCTCTCCGAAATACAGACCGCCGGTCAGCTCACGCATAATCAGCATGTCGAAGCCCTCTCCGATGATCTCTTCTTTTAACGGGCAGGCATCCTTTAATTCCTGATACAGGTAAGCCGGGCGCAGGTTTGCGAACAGGCCTAAGGATTTACGGATTTTTAAGAGTCCTGCCTCCGGGCGCTTGTCCGGGCTTAATTTGTACCATGGGGATGTTTTGGCATCTCCTCCGATGGAGCCCATCAGGACAACGTCGCATTTCTTTGCTTCTTCTATGGTTTCATCTGTCAGCGGCACACCATGCACATCGATGGAGGCTCCGCCCAGCAGAAGGTTGGTATATTCAAACTTATGTCCATATTTCTCGCAGACAGCGTCCAGAACTTTTTTTGCTTCGTCTACAATTTCCGGTCCGATTCCGTCTCCGTGAATTAATCCAATACGGTATTCCATATTTTCTCCCTCTTTTCTTGTTTCTTTCTCTGCGTCTGTAGCATTTCTAAATTATACGCCATTTTCCGCGTGATTTCAACACGAAATTTCTTTGCATCGAATGAAACGCAATAATCTTTTTGCCTTTTTCGCCTTTCAGAGAAAAATAAGCGGTTTTTTCCGCCCCTTTTCCCGTTCCGCACAGAATAAGTTTCTGTATACAAAAACGCAGGCACTCTTTTTTCGAATACCTGCGTTTTTTCGTCTGCCCCCTGCGGCACAGACATTATTTTTTCTTTTCTGTTTTCTCTTCTACAACTGCAGAATCCGGTTTTTCAACCTCTGTGATGGCAGTTTTGCGCATCGGGATACGGCAGTTTTTGTTGTTTCCGAACTCTACGATGACATCATCGTCTGTGATGTCGATGACAATTCCGTAGAAACCGCTTGTGGTGATAACAGCATCGCCGACTGCGAGGTCATTCAGCATTGCCTGCAGTTTTTTCTGCTCTTTCTTCTGCGGACGGATCATTAAGAAATACATCATACCGAACATGATGACCAGCCACATAATTAACATACCGGTGCTCATGACACCGCTGTTTGCTGTTGTTGTTGCTAAAAACATTTTCTTTCCTCCTGTTATTCGAGAGTAATACATCCCGTTCTTTAGACACACCTATCATAATACACAATCCGTAACCGATGGGCAAGTGTTTTTCGGATATTTTCCAAAGATTTCATATATTCCCGATTACTTTTTGTCGTATTCTTCAAATCCAGCGAGCTTTGCGCGTTTGTAGGAAGCAAAATTGCCCTCGTCGATGGCGTTTCTGATTTCTGTCATCATCGTGTTGTAAAAATACAGGTTGTGCAGAACACAGAGGCGCATGCCGAGCATTTCTTTTGCTTTCAGCAGATGACGGATATAGGCTCTGCTGTAATGGCGGCAGGCCGGGCACTGGC